>CBFHHJ010000016.1:0-21400 GCA_965655505.1 Luminiphilus sp. | reverse complement strand
CACTTAGTCGGTGACGACGGCCCCAAAATGTCCCCCGAGCAGGCGGGCATAATTGTCCAGTAGCTTGAGAGTCCAGTAACTCAAGTGTTCAACAATTGAAGTGTCCGCTAGTTTCATTACCCAGTAACTCAGCCTTAAAACCCCGTCCGGATATCATTCCGAGAACAGCGGTCCAACAAGGTGGCCAAGCGAAATAACATCGAAAACAGGCGCCCGGATCTGGGGTTGTTGCTTAGCGCTGCAAATAAGCGCTGGAAATAGCCGTAAAAACTCTAATCCCGCCAATTGGGTTCTACTACTACCGCCAAAATCTCGTTTTCACGGACCAAAACGCTCAAAACGCTCAAAACGCTCGGGGCTTAGAAAAGCCTGCAGCCGTTGATCGTGAGCGTCTGAAGGCAGTTCTTTAACCCGCTGCACCGCAAACCCCAGTCCGCATCTGAAGCCACCGGACATGCTCAGGTAGCGATCATAGAAGCCACCCCCATAACCAAGCCGGATGCCATGATCATCGCAACCCAACAGCGGAATCAGAAAAAAGTCGATGTCTTGCGGTGGAATAAGCGGGCAATCACCGGTTGGCTGCTTGATGCCATTGGGACCTTCCTCAGTTGGATCTGAGGGCCGCCAAGCGCACATCACCATCGTCCCTCTAGCGATTACTCGGGGATACGCAACAATTTTGGCGGATGTTATTGCCAGCTGGTCGCAGGGGCTGGGGCAAAGCTCTTCAGCATTCGCCCAATAGCTGGCAATGACGCGAGCGCTTCCCCACTCTGGGATTGTATTGAGCTTATGAAAAAGCTCTCCTGCCCCGACGCGAGACGCACGGGCTCGGCGGTTTCTAAGAGTAATTCGCCAGTCCTGCTTGGAGACCGGAAAATTCAGGTCCGAACTCGTGTTCACAGTGTGGTCACCCACCGTGCTTCAAAAAAAAGAACCCAGCGTACCGCTGACAGTGTCGCCCTTGAACCCTGCGGTTCAAGGTGGTGACCGCCGCGCAGCTTCAGGCTTTCCGGTCATGCCGGACTTGCACAACAGCAACGTTCGGTGGTCCCCGGATGGTGCATTATCGGCTCGAGGACTGACTGTCTGGCGAATACGCCAGGAACGGAATCAGTATAGCGGAAATCCGTCAGTTGATTTCCAGTTGGCGAAGCTGGTAAAGCGCCTCGTCTAACTGACTGTTGAGCCCCTTGATTCGGTCCTCGTGGTCGTCAAGGCGCTTGGGGTCGTAACCCCCCCTGACGGCAAGTAATTCGTGGCTTAGGTTCAATGCGGCCATAATCGCAACGCGTTCTAACCCAATGACTTTGCCGCCAGCCCGAATATCGCGCATCTGTTGATCGAGGTGCTTTGCCGAGGCGACCAGCTCTGCTTCCTGCTCGGGTGGGCAAGCAACTTGATACTCCTTGTCGAGGATCTCAACGGTAACGGTCGGGACGCGACTCACTGGCCACCTTCTATTTTGCGCAATTTCTCTAGTGTGCTGTTGACGTGCTCGCCAGCCAGTCGCT
The DNA here is from genome assembly GCA_965655505.1 of Luminiphilus sp. Classification (GTDB taxonomy): domain Bacteria; phylum Pseudomonadota; class Gammaproteobacteria; order Pseudomonadales; family Halieaceae; genus Luminiphilus. The sequence goes on along the minus strand of CBFHHJ010000016.1, from coordinate 19,883 downwards.
GCCGCTCAAGCAACTCGCGTCGCTCACGCTGCAATTCCGCATTGCGCACTTTGAGCTGGCGATTCTCACGGTTGAGTTCTCGGCTCAGTTCAATGAGGTCCGAAACCTTGGCTTCGAGGGATTGGATGAGTTTCTCGGCCACGACAGTTACACTGGGACAATGGAGTGGTAGCCACTATAGGGTTGCATCGGCAGACGGTCAATGGCGTCCACCGGTTCCCTGACGAGTTTAGGGAAAAACCTGTTAATTCAACGGGCTGCTGATGTTTCTGAACCATTATCCGAACTTGAGCCCTCAAGGGGGCATCTGGAGGCAATGTGCTGGTCGATTCTCTCGGTGATTACGAAGATATGCCCGGCTGGTCCGAGAGCGCTGACGTGTTGTTTGGCGACGGGCTGACGTTGAATCCCTCCGAGCTCCATGGGGCCCTGCTGGGAATGCTGGCGGCCGGTGTTGATATTAGCGATGAGGAACGTCGGGACAATGCGTTGGCATTACTCGAGAAGTCGCTGGCGGTTGACTTGCACGGTGAGGTCGCAGACTTCACGCGACGGATCATGGCCGCAACCCTGTCAGCGGTCGCCGATGCTGATTTTGCATTTCAGCCGATGCTGCCCGAGGACGATGAACCCTTCGAGCACCGGTTACTGTCGACCGGCCGGTGGGCCAGTGGCTTCCTCACCGGTTACACTCAAGCGGTCTCTGCGATTGCGGGAACGGGCGGTAGCGTCCCACCCAGCACCGCTGAGGCGATCAAAGATTTTGCCGCTATCGCACAAATTGACGCTGAGGAAGAGGAAAGTGAAGAAGCCGAACGGGATCTTTCGGAGCTGGTCGAGTACATGCGCATCGCCGCTCTGAGCGTTGTGCAGGACGGGCTCGAAGACATGCTTAATAAGCAGAACACAGGGCCGTCTGCCCCACCTACTACTAACTGAATGAGAGTCGACATTGAAAATCAGCAAAAGTGAATACGCCCGCCGCCGCCGTCAGCTAATGGGCATGATGAAGCCAAACAGCATTGCGCTGCTGCCGGCTTCCCATGAGTGCACCCGCAGCCGAGACACGGAATACGTTTTCCGCCAGGACAGCGACTTTCTCTATTTGACTGGATTTAACGAGCCCGACGCGGTGCTTGTTTTGGTGCCCGGACGTCGTCAGGGCCAAGTAATCATGTTCTGTCGCGACCGCAATGTTGAGCTGGAGCTTTGGAATGGTTATCGCGCGGGCCCGGAAGGCGCGGTCAAAGATTTTGGCGTCGACGATGGGTTTCCGATCGATGACATTGATGACATCTTGCCCGGCCTGATGGAGGGACGTGAGCACATTTACTATTCAATGGGCCATAACGACAGTTTCGATCAGCAGGTGATGGGCTGGGTCAATACGATCCGCAAGCAGGTGCGCACAGGCGCCAAGCCCCCGGGTGACTTCTCGGATTTAGGGTTTTTGCTTCACGAAGAGCGCTTGGTAAAAAGTGCCGCTGAACTTCGAATTATGCGCAAGGCGGGAGAGATTTCTGCCGAGGCCCACTGCCGCGCCATGCGGGAGTGCAGACCTGGCCGCTATGAGTACCATCTTGAAGGTGCGATCCTGCACGAGTTTGCCGAGAACGGTGCGCGCAACCCCGCCTACACGAGCATCGTCGGTGGCGGCGTAAACGCCTGCATCCTCCACTACACTGAGAACACCGATAAGTTGCGCGATGGGGATTTGGTGCTGATCGACGCCGGTTGCGAATATCAGGGCTATGCGGCGGATATCACGCGCACATTTCCTGTGAACGGGAAGTTCTCGCCTGAGCAAAAAGCGCTCTACGACCTGGTGCTCAAAGCCCAGCTTGCTGCAATTAAGAAGATCAAAGCGGGCAATCCCTATAATCAAAGTCACGACGCAACCGTACGGGTCATTACCCGCGGACTCATCGAGCTCGGTCTGTTAAAGGGCGATGAGAAGCAGTTGATCAAGGATGGCGCCTATCGGGATTTTTATATGCACCGCGCAGGGCACTGGATTGGAATGGATGTGCACGATGTGGGCGATTACCGGGTTGGCGGCAAGTGGCGGCAGCTTGAGCCTGGCATGGTTTTGACCATCGAGCCAGGCATTTATGTCTCGCCCAATAACACCAAGGTGGCGAAAAAATGGCGCGGTATTGGCGTTCGCATCGAAGACGACGTGGCGGTCACCGCGGATGGCTGTGAAATTTTGACAGCGGGGGTGCCCAAAACTACCGAGGACATCGAAGCGCTGATGGCGACAGGCTAAGTGAATGGCACCGAGGATTCGGGTTGTTGGCGGTGGCATGGTCGGGCTGGCTTTCGCGGTTGCCGTCAAGGATGCCATACGTCACGCTGACGTCGCGGTTCTTGAGGCACGTTCCTTACCAACCGGTACACCGGACCCACTCGATACGCGCGCTTCCGCGCTGAACCTTGCCAGCCGCGACATTCTGCGTTCTCTCGAGGTTTGGCCGGCCCTCAATGGTCATAGTGGGGTGATTCGCAAGATTCACGTCTCTAACCAGCGGCGCTTTGGCAGTGCTCTGATGGATGCCTCCGATGTTGGTGCTGACTGTCTTGGATTCGTGTGTGAGAACCACATTATCGGGCGGGCCCTGAAGTCGCAGGCTGATACCTTAGGGGTCGCCATTCGCGCGCCCATGGATGTCACTTCGGTCAGCAGTACTGGCGGTCTCCCGGTGTTCACCCTGGGCGATGGGGAAGCGATGGCGGCAGATCTCGTGATTGTTGCCGATGGCGGCGACTCGCGGTTGCGCGGGCTTTTGGGGATATCCGTTGATCGAAACCGCAGCGGTCAATCGGCGATTGTGGCAAACGTGGCGTTCATGGGAGCTCAGGCGGATGTGGCTTTTGAGCGCTTCACGGCCGAGGGTCCCTTGGCGCTACTACCACTGCCAACGGTACAGCGGGGCGAGCAGCGGTTCAATCTGGTCTGGTCCGCTGCCGAGGATCGCGCTGCGGCATTGTTGGAACGAGATGATGCGGGGTTTCTCGCGGCTTTGCAGGAGGCCTTCGGTTGGCGGTTGGGTGAGTTACTCAAGGTTGGCCGGCGCAACGTTTGGCCTCTCGAGCGTGTTCGCGCCGCGGAGCAGATCCGTCCGGGCATCGTGATTGCGGGTAACGCGGCCCATGGCATTCATCCGGTTGCAGGGCAGGGATTAAATCTTTCGCTCAGGGATGCAATTACCTTGGCCGCGACACTTCAGTCGGCGGCGCTTGCCGGCGAGCGGCTCGGTAGCCCCGACGTTTTGGCGCGCTATCTTCGTGCCACAGAATCGGATCAATCTCGCACCATTCAGGGAACAGACCTGTTATCGACGTTATTTTCTCGCCGTGGCCTACTGCTTGATGGCCCCCGAGATGCGGCACTGGCCGCGCTTGATTTGTTGCCTCCAATGCGGCGCCAAATCGCTCGAATCGGCACCGCCGCAGATTTCCAACTCCCGGCAAACCAAAAGCCGGCGAGCTTCGGGAGGGGGCGTTAATGACCGTGTCCGAGTCCGAGCACGATGTCATTGTCGTCGGCGCCGGAATCGGCGGTTTGGCGCTGGCAGTGGCCCTCGGGACTCGGGGTATGCGGGTTGCAGTGCTCGAAGCCGGGTCGCGGCCGGAGAACCTTAGTTTGTCAGCTCAGCTTGATGGCTGGGATCGCCGCGTCAGCGCCCTGACACCGGCGTCTGTTAGGTTTCTTGATGCGTTGGGTGCTTGGCCTTCTATCGCGGATCAGCGGGTTGGACCTTACGACCAGATGTATGTGTGGGATGGTCAGGGCACCGGTGAGATTCGTTTTTCCGCAGCCGAGGCTGGCGAGCCCTTATTGGGGCATATTGTTGAAAATCGCCTTACGGTTGCGGCATTGCTCGCGATGGCCGAGGGCAATCGCAATGTTTCGATTCATTGGGAAGATGCGCTGGCTTCAATCGATTCCGTGAGCGCGGAACAGGTGACTGCTGAGAGCGCGAGCGGTGCCCGCTTCTCGGCGCCGCTGCTGGTGGGTGCCGATGGTGCGCGTTCTCGGGTCCGCGAAAAAATGGGTTTTGAAACGCGCTCCTGGTCTTACGATCAACACGCAATTGTGTCGACCATAGCGCTTGACCGAAGCCACTGCGCGACCTGTTATCAGGCTTTCTTGCCTTCGGGTCCCTTAGCACTGTTACCGCTCGCTGATGAGGCGCTGTGTTCAATTGTTTGGTCGGTCGATGATCCGTTGTTAGAGGGGCTCATGGGTGCCGATGATGAGCGCTTCATTGCAGAGCTCAACCGCGCATTAGGCGATCGTGCACCGCAAGTCGTCTCGGTTGGTAAGCGCGCTGCATTCCCGCTAAGCCAGTGTCATGCGGCCGACTACGTTAAAGGCCGGGTTGTGCTGGTGGCAGATGCGGCCCACAGCATCCATCCATTGGCTGGACAAGGCATTAACCTTGGGTTGTCTGATGCGCGCGTCCTCGCCGAGGAGCTGTGGCAGGCCTACTCATCAGATCTTGATTGGGGATCGCAGGCTGTGCTTTCCCGGTATCAGCGCGCCCGAAAAGGCGAGAACCTAGCGATGATGGCCGCCATGGAGGGGTTCAAACGTGGTTTTGGGAGCGGTGATCCGATAGTGCGCGTCCTGCGCAATACCGGTTTGCGATGGGTAAATGCCGCGACCCCACTAAAGCGCTGGTTTGTTTCCCAAGCATTGTCTTGAAATGGCTTGAAATGGCCTGAAAAGGCTTGAGATGAAGGGCAGTCAATCGGCCGGTTCCCGTTAAATTTACTTGGGATGAACACGTCTTACATCACGAAGCCGCTGTTTTTGGTTGCCATCGCTTCGATCGCCGGCTACTTTTTACTCCGACACGTTACTGCAACGCGTTACCCCGACAAAAAATGGATAGCGTTCGCGGCAATGGTTTGATTCTTGTTGGTAATAAAGGCTACGTAACGCTTGAACAATATGGCAATGACACGCCAGGAAACATGCACCTCACACGCGTTAACATGCAAGCAACACGCAACTAACGTGCAAACAACACGCAGTTCACAAGCCACAGAGAGAGGCACTGAATGAGTAACAATCCCAGCGAGCTGAAATATGCCAAAACCCATGAGTGGGCCCGACTCGAGGAAGATGGCTCGGTCACCGTTGGTATCACCGAGCATGCTCAGGATGCCTTAGGTGACGTGGTCTACGTTGAAGTGCCCTCGGTTGGGGATACCATTGCCGGCGGCGATCAAGCGGGGGTCGTGGAATCGGTCAAAGCCGCGTCTGACATTTACTCCCCCGTCTCTGGCGAGGTCATCGGCATTAACGAAGCCCTCGAAGACGCACCCGAGACAGTGAATTCTGATCCCTATAACGACGGCTGGTTTTTCCGCTTGAAACCCGACGACGTGTCTGAGCTCGAGGATTTGCTGTCTGCTGACGATTACGCTGGGCACTGCGAAGAAGAGAGTTAGCCACAGGCTCATGCCGTTAGCGTAGCGAGATGATTTGCCAGCCCCGCTGCTCGGCCGCCGCTTTAAGCCGCGTATCCGGGTCCACTGCGACCGGATTATCGACCTGCTCCAGCAGCGGCAGGTCATTGTGGCTATCGCTATAGAACCAGGCGCCCTCCAAGCTTTCTCCATGTTCAGCAAGCCAGGACTTCAGGCGCGTTACTTTGCCGTTTTGGAAGGTGGGCGTGCCAACGATTGCGCCCGTGTAGCGGCCGTCAACAATCTCGGCGTCAGACCCAAGCAAGTGCTCTACACCAAGCCGGGCTGCAATGGGCTTTGTAACCACCGTGTTGGTCGCCGTAATGATCATAAGCGTGTGCCCTAGGCGTCGGTGATGGGCGATGAGCTCCAACCCCTTTGCTAGCACCATGGGCTCAACCCAGTCGGCCAAAAAACGCGTCTGGAGTGTCCCGACTGACTCTAAGTCGCGACCGGCGATTGGGGCCAGCGCGAACTTGAGATAGCGATCAATATCCAGTGTGCCCGCTTGATAGGCGGCATAAAAGCCATCGTTCTCACGGGAGAAATCGTCGGGGTCTACTTCGCCCTCGGCGCACAGGAATTCGCCCCAGCTGTGGTCTGAGTCGCCTGCCAGCAGGGTATTGTCGAGATCAAAGATTGCGAGGGTCACGGGAAATTTTCCGGTAGCGTAGGGAATTCGATATCCGCGCTAACGCGTATCGGGTTAGTGTGAAAGAATAACGTTGCCGAGTCGGGCAGACAAACAGCCGCGAATTGACCTGCCTCGCTGATCTCACCGTAACGTCAATAGGCGTGCAGAGGTTTAGAGGGTGTTTTGCCGCAAAGGTAAGCTGAATAGCAAAAAAATGATTTGAGGTGACCTTGAGTCACCGGATAGATGACAGGGAGTTTTTGGTGGGAGTTGCCGATAAAGAACGGGTTATCGATGCGCAGGGCTTTAGGCCTAATGTCGGTATCATCGTTGCGAATGCGCAGGGCAGTGTGCTCTGGGGTCGGCGTATCGGCGGACGGGGCTCGTGGCAGTTTCCGCAAGGGGGCATTCACGCTAACGAGAGCCCGGAGGAAGCGATGTTTCGGGAGCTTGATGAGGAAGTTGGGCTGGCCAGGGAGCACGTTGAAATTATTGGGCGCAGTCGCGGTTGGTTGCGGTACCGATTGCCTGCGCGCTATGTCCGCAAGCATGAGCAGCCAGTCTGCGTTGGACAAAAGCAGAAATGGTTTTTGCTGCGTCTGGTGGCAGACGACAGCGCGGTGTGCGTCGATGCCCATCCCGACCCCGAGTTTGATCATTGGCGCTGGGTTAATTACTGGTATCCCTTGACGGGGGTGGTGGATTTCAAGCGAGCGGTTTACCGTGAGGCGCTGACAGAGTTATTGCCATCACTGATGCCCCGCCGGAAGCGCAAGCGAGCCGCCTGATTAATGATTGAAACTCTCCGCAAAATTGTCCAAGCGGTTAACGAGGCCGATAACCTCGATGAGGCGCTATCGCTGATAGTGCACGAGGTGCGTGCCGCCATGGCGACCGAGGTCTGTACCGTCTATTTGCGGGATCGAACCAGTCAGCGCTTGGTGTTTCGTGCCACCGAAGGCCTTAATCCCAATAAGGTCGGCCAGTTTTCCCTCGGGATGGAGGAGGGGCTAGTGGGCTGGGTCGCTGGCCGAGGCGAATTGCTCAACCTCGACGATGCAATGAATCACCCGAGTTTCCAGCTGGTACCGGGCCTTGGAGAAGAGAACTTCAACACCTTTATGGGCGCGCCCATTATTCATCAGCGGGACCTGCTGGGTGTTTTGGTTGTCCAGCAATCTGCCATCCGACGCTTTGGCGATGATGAAGAAGCCTTTTTAATCACCGTATCGGCGCAACTTGCGGGTGTTATCGCCCACGCTGAAGTGTCCGGTGCTGCGACAGACCTCGCGCCAGCAAGCGATGGCATCACCCGCATCTCAGGTATTCCCGGATCTCCCGGCATTGGCATCGGCACCGGGGTTTTTGTCTCGCCGACCGCCGATTTAATGGCAGTGCCCTCGCGCCAAGCGCCGAACCGTAAAGATGAGCTGCGCGCGTTTCGCGGCGCCCTCGCCCGGGTACGGGATGATATTGAAGTGGTCGCAGAGAATTTAAGGGACGAGTTGTCGCCCGAGGATCATGCGCTGTTTGGGGTATATCTCAATATTCTTGATGACTCGACCCTTGGGGGCGAAGTCGCGGCGCTGATCAAATCAGGAGAGTGGGCGCAAGGTGCGCTGAGTCAGGTGATGATTAAGCACATCCGCCATTTTGAGCGTATGGAGCACAGCTACCTCCGAGAGCGTGCGGTCGATGTACGAGACCTCGGCACGCGAGTGCTTACGTATCTTCAGGATGACGAGCAAGATCGGCGTGAGTGGCCAGAACAGACGATATTGGTGGCGGAGGAAATCACCGCATCGGCCCTAGGAGAGGTGCCCCGAGAGCGGCTGGTGGGCGTGGTGTCGTTACGCGGGTCGGGCAATAGCCACGCGGCGATCTTAGCCCGCGGCATGGGTGTGCCCGCGGTAATGGGCGCGACGGACCTCCCTTACAACAGGCTGGGTGACAAGAAGCTGGTCGTCGATGGCTACAACGGCCGTGTGTACATTAACCCGCACCCCAACGCCCTGGTCCGTTTCCAGCAGCTGGTCGACGAGGATCGGGTGCTTTCCGAGGAGCTCGCGACATTAACCCGCGAGCCCTGTGAAACCCTCGACGGGTACCGCATTCCACTCTGGGTTAACACGGGCATCGTCGCGGACCTGCAGCGCGCCCTTGAAAATGGCGCCGAAGGTGTCGGCCTTTACCGCACCGAGGTCACCTTTTTGTTGCGGGACCGCTTTCCCAGCGAGGAAGAGCAGCGGCATCTCTACCGTGAACAGCTCGAGGCCTTCGCGCCGGCACCGGTTACTATGCGAACGCTGGATATTGGCGGCGATAAATCCCTGCCCTACTTCCCCATTGAGGAAGACAACCCGTTCCTCGGGTGGCGCGGAATTCGGGTCACCCTCGATCATCCAGAAATTTTTCTCGCCCAAGTGCGCGCCATGCTCAAAGCCAATGAGGGGCTAGGTAATCTTCGAATTCTGCTGCCCATGATTTCCAGCGTGGAAGAGCTTGAGGAATCCCTCGAGCTTATTCGTCGTTGTCATAATGAAGTGGTCAGCGAGGGCTACAGCCAGCCATTTCCGCCTATTGGCGTAATGATCGAGGTGCCCTCCGCGGTGTTTTTGGCTCCCGCGTTAGCGGCGCGGGTAGATTTCCTGTCTGTTGGTTCAAATGACCTTACTCAGTATCTGCTGGCGGTAGATCGAAACAACGCTCGTGTTGCCGACCTCTATCATCCGCTTCACCCATCAGTCATTGGCGCGTTGCGGACGATTGTCAGCGCTGCCCACGGCGCAGGCAAAACCGTCAGTATTTGTGGTGAGCTGGCGGGGGATCCGCGATCGGTTGCGCTGTTGATTGCCCTCGGTTTTGACCAGTTGTCGATGAACGCGGCTAACGTGCCGCGAGTTAAAAAAGTTGTGCGCTCAATCACCCACACAGAGGCCCAGGCGGCCCTGGCTAAGGTTGAGGGCCTTTGTACTGCGGCCGAAGTGGGCGCCGTGGTTGATGAGCTGATTGAGCGTCGAGGACTCGAGCGCTACATCCGGCTTAATCAGGACAAAGACGAATGATCGCTTACCCGCAGATCGACCCGGTAGCCATTGCGCTCGGGCCAATCAAAGTGCATTGGTATGGCCTGACGTATCTCGGCGGCTTGATCTTTGCCTGGTGGCTGGCCACTCGACGTAGCTCGCGGGCCGATTCACCGATCAACAGAGAGCAGGTCGATGACCTTATTTTCTATGCGGCGCTGGGTATCGTTGCCGGTGGGCGATTGGGGTACGCCGTGTTTTATGGCTGGGAACGGCTGATTGCCGAGCCTCTGTGGTTATTCCGTGTGTGGGAAGGCGGCATGGCGTTTCACGGCGGCCTGCTGGGCGTCATCGCCGCGCTTTACGTCTTCGCACGCCGCCACCGGATTCAGTTTGGGGCGGTTGCCGATTTTGTCGCCCCGTTGGCGCCTGTAGGCTTGGCCTTGGGACGTCTCGGTAACTTTATAGGTCAGGAGTTATGGGGCCGGGCAGCAGACGTGCCCTGGGCGATGGTGTTTCCCAACGACCCTCTCGCCCTGGCCCGCCACCCTTCTCAGCTTTATCAGTTTGCGCTTGAAGGCTGCCTGCTATTCTTGGTTGTGCTCTGGTTCAGTCGTCGACCGCGCCCCACGTGGTCAGTCGCTGGCGTGTTTCTTGTCGGCTACGGTCTGCTGCGCTTCATTGCTGAATTTTTCCGAGAACCGGATGCGCACATTGGTTTCGAGGCCTTTGGGTGGTTAACACGGGGGCAGCTACTGTGCGTCCCCATGTTGCTTTTGGGTAGTTGGCTTTTGCTCTGGGCGTACCGGCTGAACCGATCTAATAACTGAAGACTGTTTCCCGAGCCACAGAGAGCAGAACATGGAGCTCGACACGAGAAGCAACACGACAAATAACACGAGGAACTATGCGCGCCTATCTCGATTTACTGGCTGACATCAGAGACAACGGAATTGACCGTGGTGATCGAACCGGCACCGGTACTCGGTCGGTATTTGGGCGCCAGTTGCGCTTCGATCTCGCTGATGGCTTTCCGCTTCTGACCACCAAAAAGGTGCATTTCAAAAGCGTTGTTAATGAGCTGATCTGGTTTCTCAGTGGGGACACCAACACGCAGTGGCTTAAAGAGCACGGTGTCTCAATATGGGACGAGTGGGCCACCGATGAGGGCGACCTCGGCCCCCTGTACGGCGCTCAGTGGACGCGCTGGCCAACCCGGGACGGCTCAACAATTAACCAGTTGGATTACGTGCTGGATTGTTTGCGTAATCGCCCAGAGAGTCGGCGGATACTGTTTCATGGCTGGAATGTCGAGTACCTGCCGGATGAATCCATGTCGCCTCAAGAGAACGTGCAGGCCGGGCGGATGGCATTGCCGCCCTGTCATTTGCTCTATCAATTCTACGTGGCAGATGGCCGACTGTCCGCATTGCTTTACATCCGTTCGAGTGACGCATTCTTGGGTCTGCCCTTCAACATTGCCTCTGTTGCGTTGCTAACCCACATGCTTGCTCAGCAGGCGGGTTTAGGCGTCGGCGAAGTGGTCATTACCCTGGGAGATGCCCATATTTACAGCAATCACCAAGAGCAGGTGGCACTACAGCTGAGTCGCACCCCGAGCGCGCGTCCCTCGCTTTCGATTGTTCGCAAGCCCGATTCGCTCTATGACTACCGGTTTGAGGATTTCTTGCTCGAGGGCTACGAGCCGCAAGCCCATATCAAAGCGCCGGTGGCGATCTGATGGACGATTTTGCTGATACACCTATTGTGTTGGTGCTCGCAGTGTCTGAGAACGGCGTCATTGGCAAAGGGGACGGACTGCCCTGGGATTTGCCCGACGATCTCCGGCACTTCAAGCAAACAACATTGGGACGGCCGGTGATCATGGGGCGCAAAACCTTTGAATCAGTGGGCAGGCCTCTGCCAGGTCGCACCAATATCGTATTGACTCGCCGCTCTGACTGGCATCACCCAGGGGTTGAGGTGTGCTCAGACCTCGCCGGCGCTATTGCCCGCGGGCAGCAGCAGGCGCTCCTTGATGGGGCTGATGCTGTTTGTGTTGTTGGCGGTGCAGAAATTTATCGACTCGCTTTACCGATTGCCGATAAGGTTGTGCTAACTCAGGTGCACGGACAGGTAGAGGGTGACGCATTCTTCGATTTGTCGAGCATTGACGGGTGGCGAGAGGCGAGCCGGGTGAAAAATGAGGCTGGAGAGCGCAATAGTCATGCATTCAGTGTTGTAGAACTGGTCCGTTGAAGTTAGTCTCGCAGTTCGTGGTATCACCAAGAAGAATACGGAATTTGCCTCGGGGTTATCTGCTCGGGTAAAGTCTGCAACCCTTGACTCACTCACACTTAAGGGATTCAAACGCGCGCGCTGGAAACTTGCAGCACTCACGTTGGATTGTTTTGACAGCGAGACGGGCTACGAGAGGTACCCGTCCACGGTTTTTGTCTACATAGAGGAACTACCGACCCCATGACTACGCAACGATTAAAATCTGTTCTGCTCGCGGCTTGTGTTGCCGGCGGCGCCCTGGGTGTCGCTGCTTCCGCCAACGCCCAATCACTTGACGCTATCCTTGATGTTGGTAAGGAGCGTACTGCGGAGGCTCGCACTTCACAGGCGAAAATTGACCGCTTGGCCGACGAAACCCGTGACCTGTTATCCGACTACAAAACGGTGATGAAGCAGGTTGATGGCCTCAAGGTCTACAACGCTCGACTAGAGCGACAAATTGCGAACCAGAACGCGCGCATCAGTGATATCGATACTTCGATCGCTGAAGCCGCAATTATTCAGCGCCAAATTCCACCACTGGTCGTGCGTATGCTCGACGGCCTCGACCAGTTCGTGCAGTTAGACATGCCCTTTGACCTCGATACCCGCATGGGCAACATCGAGGCCGTTCGCAGCAATCTCGACCGGTCAGATGTGACTTCGGCGGAAGCCTTCCGACAGGTGCTTGAGCTTTACAGCATCGAGCTTCAGTACGGTCGTGGTATTGAGTCTTACAGCGACACCATCGACGTGAACGGTTCGCCGCGCGAAGTCGATGTGCTGCGTATTGGACGCGTTGCACTGGTCTACCAGACGACTGACGGTGCCCAAACAGGCGCTTGGAACAATCAAACGCGCACTTGGGAAACCTTGTCTGCCGGCGATTACGCCGCAGCGGTCCGCAAAGGTGTTCGTATCGCAGAAAAAACCGCCACTATTGAATTGCTGCTCATGCCCGTAGCGGCTCCGGAGGCCAACTAAGATGAAAGCCCAGTTTGTTAAAGCTTCAGCCCTCGTGGTTATCGGCGCATTCGCGTCTGCCGGTGCATTCGCTCAGGATGACGCCGCACCCGAAGTACCTGCGGGCCCTACGCCTCAGGAAGTGGCCGCTGAGAATATGGATGAGCTGCTCAGCCTTGTTAAACAAGGTAAGGCGCGCGCCGCATCGGAAAATGCTGCCCGCGAACAGCGATTCACTCAAGACAAAGCCAATCAGGCCGCCGAACTCCGGCGCGCCGAGCAGGAGCGCACCCGCGAAGAGCAGCGTTCGGCTCGTCTTGAAAAGACCTTTGAAGACAATGAGTTGTTGATTGCTGCCAAGCAAGAGCAGTTGAAAGAGCGCCTCGGCACCCTGTCTGAGCTGTTCGGTCACTTGACTGCAGCCTCTGGCGACTTGGCATCTCAGATGGAAGTGTCACTGGTTTCTGCTGAATACCCAGATCGTGAAGGTTTCCTCAAAGATCTCATCGCTAAGATGAGTGGCTCGGACAAGTTGCCAAGCGTTGAAGAAATCGAGCGCGTTTGGTTCGAAATGCTTCGCGAGATCAAAGAGCAGGGCTCTATCTCCAAGTTCACGGCGTCGGTCGCTACACCTTCGGGTGAGATCGCAGATCGCGAGGTCGTTCGTGTTGGTGCCTTCAACGTCATCGATACCAGTGGCTCTTACCTCGCATTCAACAACGGTAATCTCGCTGAACTGCCTCGACAGCCTGGCCGCGGTCGCAATGCCATGGGTGCTGAGCTTGCTTCCTCAAGCAGCGGTCTGCATCAGTTCGGTATTGACCCGACTGGCCCCACCGGTGGCTCATTCCTGGCGGCAATCATTGATAGCCCAACCCTCGAAGAACGCTGGCATCAAGGTGGTTACGTAGGCTATGCCATTACTGCGGTTGGTATCTTTGCATTCCTGCTCGCCATTTACCGCGTCATCGTGCTGACGGTAGTTAGCGGCAAGGTGAGCTCACAGCTGAAGGCTGACAAAGCGAACGGTAACAACCCGCTTGGTCGTGTTCTCATGATCCACGAAGAGAACCCCAATATGGATCCTGAGACGCTGGAGCTGAAAATGGCCGAAGGCGTTCTGAAGGAGACACCCAAGCTGGAAGGTGGCCTCACACTGCTGAAGATCATTGCTGCGGTCGCACCGCTCATGGGTCTTCTGGGAACGGTAACCGGTATGATTATTACCTTCCAAGCCATCACAATCTTCGGTGCAGGTGATCCTAAGGCGATGGCCGGCGGTATCTCGGGCGCATTGATCACAACGGTACTGGGTCTGTTGGTCGCTATTCCAACCGTCCTCCTGCACACCGTTGTTAACGGTCGGGCGCAGCGCATCATTCACATCTTGAATGAGCAGGCTACCGGAATCGTCGCAGAGCACGCCGAGCGCGAGCACAATAAGTAATTTAGGGCGAAGAGGGCCGATCGATGCCAGGAATTTTTGAAGCCATTCTCGCCTTTATGGACAAAGGCGGGAACGTCCTCTGGTTGATTGCCATTTTGGTGTTCTTCATGTGGACGTTGATCTTCGAGCGACTGTGGTACTTCACAGCTACTTGGAAGCGAGATCGCAATCTCGTTGTGCAGACTTGGGAAGGGCGCTCTGAGCGTCGCTCCTGGAATGCTAAGCAGATCCGCATGAGGCTGCTTTCCAAAAGTCGTCAGCTCATCAACGACAATATGAATGTCATCGCTACCTGCGTTGCCATCTGCCCACTTCTTGGGCTGTTGGGCACTGTGACGGGGATGATTGAAGTATTTAACGTGATGGCGGTGACCGGTGGTGGTGACGCCAAGTCGATGGCAGGCGGTGTTGAGAAATCGACTATTCCCACCATGGCGGGAATGGTTGCTGCGCTGTCAGGCTTGTTCGCCAATACTTATTTGCAGCGGATTGCCACGCGGGAACAACAGTTCCTAGAGGATGAATTGACGTCGGATCATTGATTCGGCGCCTAGAGGAATAACTATCCATGCGCAAACTTGCGAAACAACAGGAAGAGGACGGCGCTGAGATCGACTTGACGCCCATGCTGGACGTCGTGTTCATCATGTTGATCTTCTTCATCGTCGTGGCTTCGTTTATTAAAGAAGCGGGTATCGAGGTAAATCGCCCTGATGACAATCAGCAGTCCGATCCTAACGATTCGGTCAGCATTGTTGTTGCGGTTGCCTCTGATGGGCAGATCTGGATGGAGAATCGACGAGTCGATGTCCGCGCGGTTCGTGCCAACATCCAGCGTATGCTCGCAGAAGATCCTGAGGCCCCAGTGACCGTGAAGGTTGAAAAAGGCGCCAAGACTGGCGTAGTCGTTGATATTGCCGATGCCGCTCGTGAGGCGGGTGTCGGTCTTGTCAACTGGGCGAGCTCGGGAGGTTGATGCCATGAGTATGAGAGATCAGGCAACAAGGCCCAGTGCGGGATCCCAGCAAAGCGAGAACCAGATTGACCTAACGCCCATGTTGGACGTCGTATTTATTATGTTGATCTTCTTCATCGTCACCTCGTCCTTTGTTAAGGAGCCTGGCATTGAGGTGTTCAAGCCTCAGGCAGCGACTATGGAAGCGTGTGAGCGCGGTACTATTATTTTCGCTGTCGATTCGAAAGGTGACATTTACTACAACAAGAACAAGGTGCCCCTAGAGCGCTCGCTGCGCATAGCCGAAGCTGCCAAGAAGGAAGCTCCTCAGGCCAATGTCGTGGTGCAGGTCGATCGGGAGACACCCGCGTTCGCTGTTGAAGATCTCATTGATGCAGTTCGGCCGATTTTAAGCGCGCCGCCCTGTATCTCTACGGACGATGAGGCTTAATCGTAATGGGTAGTTCAATTCGCGTTTTTGTCGGTGCGCTGCTGGCTATACCAGTCGCTATCGGTCTGTTTTACATCATGCTCAGCCTTGTCGACCGTGACTACGAGCAGGAAGAGACCAAGGCGCGCAAGATTGCCGACATCGTGGTACCAGATAAGGTTATCGAAACCAATCTGAAGGAAGTAAAGCCCGAGAAGGTGGAAGATCCTGAAGAGCCACCGCCGGATCTTGAGCCAATACAGTTTGATACTGATATGGACGTCAATGCGGTCAATATGGCCCCAACGACCGACGTGTCACTCAAACTCAGCAGTTCTGGTATGTCATCGGGTGACGGTGAATATCTGCCAATCGTAAAGGTCGCGCCTATTTATCCTCGACGTGCTCAGACACGGGGCATCACAGGATACTGCATTGTTGAATACACGGTGACCAAAACAGGGTCGATTCGTGATCCTCAGCCGGTCGACTGTAATCCATCGGGCATTTTCGAGCGCGCTTCCATCAAGGCGGCTGAGAAATTCAAATACAAGCCCAGGGTAGTAGACGGCGAGGCCATTGAGGTTGCCGGCGTACAGAACAAGTTCACTTACGAACTCGAGAAGTAACTCGGGTTCTGGAGGTAAGTTTGATGATTCATCGAGTTTTTACGACATCCGCACTCGCTCTTGCAGTATCTGTTGCAGCGATTGGTGTCGATCAAGCCTTGCCCGGCATGGAACTCGTGAGTTCCGCCTACGCACAGGCTGAAGAGAAGAAAAAAGAGCGCGAAACCCGGCGGACCCCGGCGCTCCGTAACAAGGTGTACGAAAAGCTCGCCGAAGCTCAAGTCGCAGCAGAAGCCAAAGACTTCAAAACCGCACAGTCGGTTTTGGATGAAATGATCTCGGGTGAAGGCAAGCGCGCTCTCAACAGTTATGAACTCGCGAACGTGTATAACCTGTATGCGTTTTTGCGCTACTCCGCTGAAGACTTTGATGGCGCAATCTCAAACTACGAGAAGGTCATCGCTCAGCCCGACATTCCGTTGGCAATGGAAATTAACACCAAGTTCACGATTGCCCAGCTGTATTTTGTGCAGGAGCAATGGCAACGGGGTATTAATGCGTTGCTAGCTTGGTTCGAATTGACTGACAAGCCCAACGCCAATGCTTACGTGCTGCTGTCCCAGGGTTACTACCAACTTAAGGACTACGACAAGGCACTTGAGAACGTCGAGATCGCTATCGGTATGCATGAGGAAGATGGCAAGCTACCGAAAGAGCAGTGGTATAACCTCGCACGCTTCTTGTACTTCGATAAGGGTGACACCGACAGCGCACTCGATACATTAAACGTGCTATTGCTGTACTACCCTAAGAAGCAATACTGGGTTCAGGCTTCACATCTCTATGGTGAGAAGAAAGACGACGCTCGACAGTTGGCGATGATGGAAACCGCCTACGAGCAAGGGCTGCTCGATAAGAGTACCGATCTGGTGACCATGTCGTATCTTTACCTCAATGCCGAAGTGCCCTTCTCTGCAGCTCAGGTGATGGCTAAAGGGTTTGAGGACGAGGTTATCGAGAAGAAGTCCAAGAACTATGAGTTGGCAGGTACGTCTTGGCGCCAGGCACAGGAAACTGACAAGTCGATTCCTATGATGGAGAAAGCTGCGTCATTGGCCGAAGATGGTGAGCTCTATGCACGGCTCGGTAACGTCTACCTTGATGGCGATCAGTTCAAGAAAGCGATTGATGCGATCAAAAAAGGTTTGGCTAAAGGCGGCGTGAAGCGGCCCGACCAGGCTCAGCTTGTCTTGGGTATGGCCCACTTCAATTTGGGTGAGTACAGCTCAGCTCGGAAAGTGTTCCGTGAGGCTGCCAAAGACACGCGCTCCCAGAAGTATGCCCAGCAGTGGCTTAAGTACATTCAGAGTGAGCAAGAGCGTCAGGAGCAGTTGAGCAAAGAAGCCTAATAGTTAACACCTAGTATTTAACACCTGGCATTTAACGTCTGGCCTTGACAGCAGGGTCATCGTTACGGACAAAAAAGGGGCTTCTTATGAAGCCCCTTTTTTATTCACTTCCGAGTAGCGGTTATTGCTTTGCAATAATAGCTAGTCGCAATTGTTTCAGACCGCTACGACGTTCTCAGCCTGAGGTCCTTTCTGACCGGTCGTGACGGTGAATTCAACTTTCTGTCCATCCGAGAGCGTCTTAAAGCCGTCTCCCTGAATAGCGCTGAAGTGAACGAATACGTCAGGGCCGCCTTCTTGCTCGATGAATCCAAAACCTTTGGTTTCGTTAAACCATTTTACGGTGCCAGTAACTGTTGCCATTTCAATATGTACCTGTATTGCTGATTTGCTGCCCAACAAGTGGGATCGTAACGCTTGATGGGAACTGGACCGTAGACCAAAGACCTGCGACTGCTCGACATAAAGCGGTGTCGCTACTGCGACCTCGTAATATTAGCACTTGCGAAATGGCTCGCTATTAATAATTTGTGAAATTGTGCGCCCCTTTTGCGCTCAAGCGGCGGGGATGCACGTGATTTCACTCCACCGGCAGGATTTTAAGCATATTGGTTTTGCCCGACTGACCCATGGAACTGCCCATTGTGAGCATCATGAAGTCCCCTCGGTTCAAATAACCCCCATCCAGTAGGAACTCTAGTACTCTCGCCTCGAGATCCTCGGCAGAGAATGCTGTCGCGTCAAAATAGAGCGGAACCACACCGCGACACAAGGCTAGACGCTGGAGGGTTTTGTGCTGCCGACTGAGGCCGAAAATTGGCAGCCCCGAACTTAATCGCGACATCATTGTGGGGGTTGAGCCGGCTTCGGTCAGCGCAGCAATGCCGCGCACCCCAGGGAAGTGGTTAGCCCCGTACATCGCGCTGAGTGCCACCGTTTCCTGCGCGTTTCGAAACTCCCGGTGCAGCCGATAGCGGGAGGTTCGCGCCACCGGGTGGCGTTCGGCGCCGAGCGCGGCATCGGCCATTGCGGCGACAACCTCCACCGGATATTGACCCACTGCTGTTTCCGCTGACAGCATGACCGCGTCACTGCCATCGAGTACCGCGTTGGCTACATCGAACACTTCGGCACGGGTCGGCATACTGTTGGAGATCATCGACTCCATCATCTGGGTCGCAGTGATCACCAGGCGATCTAACTTGCGTGTTCGCGAGATCAAGTCTTTCTGAATACCAATGAGCTGGGCATCGCCGACCTCGACTCCAAGGTCCCCACGGGCGACCATGATGCCGTCTGATGTTTCAATAATGCTGTCTAACAAGTTCTCGTCAGCGACGACTTCCGCCCGTTCAATCTTGGCGATGATCGCGGGCGAGAGCCCGACCTCGCTCAGCAGTCTGCGAGCTTGTTCGATATCTTCTTTGCTCGACACAAATGAAACAGCAATAAAATCAGGATCTACTGCACCCATGCCGGCGATGTCGGCCAAATCTTTTTCGGTGAGTGCCGGCGCCGCAAGCCCGCCGCCTAATTTGTTGACGCCCTTGCGGGACGATAAGCGCCCACCGATTAACACGGTGCAATCCACGGCGCGATCCGTAACGTCATCAACTCTCAGGCGGAGCTTGCCGTCATCGAGTAGCAGAATGTCATCAACGTCAACGTGATCGGGCAGCGGCGTGTATTCCACACCAACTTTACGGCCATCACCTGCGTTGGCGTCCACATCAAGGTCAAGACAGAACGGATCCCCTGCGTTGAGGGTGACCGAACCATCAGCAAAGCCGCTGATGCGAATCTTGGGACCTTGAAGGTCGGCAAGAATGCCCACATAGCGCCCCGCATGACTGGACTGCCGACGGATCCGCTCGGCAACTTTGCCGTGATTTTCCGCTGAGCCATGACTGAAGTTCAGCCTGAATACGTCCACGCCCGCTTGAATAAGCCGACTGATCATATCCTCAGATTCACTCCCTGGGCCGACGGTCGCGACGATTTTGGTCCGTCGATTTACTTTCGGTGCTTGTGTCACTGGCTTAGTGCTCCTTTAAATCCCGAGGGACGGCTTGTTTACTGGGGATGTGATGATCAATGAATGCTCGAGTTCGATCGGTAAAGTCCGAGAATGCGCCGTCGACACCGAGCTCAATGAATAGCGCTTTCTGAAGTTGGTCAAAGCTTTCGAATCCTGAGGGAAGTGCGTCGACGCGAAGGGTGTAGGGGTGCACCAACAGGTCGCGCGCGTGGGCGCGATCCACGAGATCCTTGGTTAGCGACTCCTCCGCGAAGAGTTGGGGAATCCACGGGCCAATACCTTCAGCGTAACTTGCAACGTCATCGAGGCCCGCGTCACTGCGAAGCCAGTCGTAGTCAGTTGCAGCGTCTTCTTCCCAATCGTTCTCTGCAATAAGCTGAATCATAGGCAGTGGGCTACCTAGCTCATTTTTCAAACGCTTGAGGGTATTGGGGTTGAAGCATTGTAAGAATACGGGGGCCTCGGCGTTATTGAGCTGGTGTTTATCGAGCACCTCTAACACCGCCCGCGCGATATCAAGTCCGGCCTCATTGTGTAACGCGGGCGCTTTCAGCTCGATATAGAAGCCGGTGTTTAGGCCACGGGACTGGTTGAGGCCGCTGATCAGCTCAATCTCTTCTTCAAGGGTTGGAATCCGTAAACCCAGGTCAA
>CBFHHJ010000015.1:0-22628 GCA_965655505.1 Luminiphilus sp. | reverse complement strand
GGACACGAAGATTTCTCGGAGGATACTTACCGAACCTTAACGGCCGTGGACTCCGCCCTTATGGTGATTGACGGTGCCAAGGGCGTCGAAGACCGCACGATTAAACTGATGAACGTCTGTCGGCTCCGGGATACGCCCATTGTGAGTTTCGTGAATAAGCTCGACCGGGATATTCGCGATCCCATTGAGTTACTTGACGAAATTGAATCGGTGCTGGGGATTGCGGGAGCGCCAATCAACTGGCCCGTAGGTATGGGTAAGTTTTTAAAAGGCGTCTACAACCTCTACACCGATACATTCCACCTTTACACGCCAGGGGGCGGGGCGATTCTGCCCCCGGACGAGCGGATTGAGGGGCTCGACTCTGACGCCGCGAAGGCGCTTCTGGACGACGAATACGAAGCGTTTTGCGAGGAGATCGAGTTAGTGCGCGGCGCCAGTCATGAGTTTGATCATGATGAGTTTCTCGCCGGACGGCTCACGCCGGTATTTTTCGGCACAGCACTGGGTAACTTTGGCGTACGCGAGATGCTGGATGACTTTGTTCAGTGGGCGCCAGAGCCGCTGCCCCGAGCCACTCAGGGTCGCGAAGTCGACGCATTTGAGCCGGCGTTTTCGGGTTTTGTGTTTAAGATTCAGGCCAATATGGACCCCAAGCACCGCGATAGAATTGCTTTCGTCCGGGTATGCTCGGGCAGCTACACCAAGGGCATGAAAATGCGCCATGTCCGTGTTGGCAAGGATATTAAAATCGCCGATGCAGTGACCTTTAAAGCAGGCGAGCGGGCACTGGTCGAAGAGGCGGTCTCGGGTGACATTATCGGTTTGCACAATCACGGCACCATTCAGATTGGCGATACCTTTTCCCACGGTGAGGAGCTGCAGTTTACTGGCATTCCTCACTTCGCTCCGGAGCTGTTTCGCCGCATTCGTCTGAAAGATCCTATGAAGCTTAAAGCCCTGCAAAAGGGCTTGCAGCAGTTGTCCGAAGAGGGCTCGACCCAGGTTTTCTCGCCGTTAACGTCTACCGATTTGATTGTCGGTGCGGTGGGGCAGCTTCAGTTTGACGTGGTTGCTTACCGGCTCCGGGATGAATATAAAGTCGAAGCCCTTTACGAGCCAGTGAACGTTTACACCGCCCGCTGGGTAGTCGCCGATGACCCCCGTAAGCTCGAAGAGTTTCGGAAAAAAGCGGCGGAGAATTTATCGGAGGACGGCGGAGGGTATCTCACCTATTTAGCCCCCTCCCGCGTCAATCTGTCGCTGATGGAAGAGCGGTGGCCCGATATTGAGTTTCGAGCCACCCGAGAGCACTGATCCCGGAGTGTCTGCTAGGGATTAAATCAGCGCTTCGATGTCTTTAGCGATAGCGGCGGGCTTGGTCTGGCTGCCGTAGCGCTTGACAACATTACCCTGACGATCGACTAGGAACTTCGTGAAGTTCCATTTGATTGCGCTGGTGCCCAAGACGCCAGACGCCTGCTTTTTCAGCCAGGCATATAGAGGGTGGGTTTCACCGCCATTGACGTCAATCTTGGCGAAAATGGGAAAGGTAGTGCTGAAGTTCATGGTGCAGAATTCAACAATTTCCTCTTCGCTACCCGGCTCTTGTCCGCCAAACTGATTGCAGGGGAACGCGAGTACATCAAAGCCCTGATCCTTGTACTGGCCCTGCAGCGCTTCGAGTCCGTCGTATTGGGGAGTGAAGCCGCATTTTGATGCGGTGTTAACGATCAGCAGAACACGATCTTTGTAGTCAGCTAGCTCAACGTCGGTACCGTCGGCGGCTTTGGCCGTAAAGTCATATAGCGTGGTCATTGGAACTCCGTGGGGTGAAAGTCGCTGCAGTATACGCATGACCGAGCTCGCAGGTTCAGCGTGTCATCGCTGTAATCGTGTCAGTTAGCAATGCTGCTGACAGGGAATTCAGCCGCGCAGATAGCTCTCGATCTCGAAGTCGGTGACCCGCCGCTCAAACTCATCGAGTTCTTGCTGCTTGGTTTTGTAGAACAGCAACTGAAACTCTTCGCTGAGGTATTGCCCGATGGTTTTGGACTTGGCAAACCGCTCGATCGCAATGCTCATCAAGTTGGGAAGGTCGTCAACATCGTGTTTCATATCCCAAGCGTTGCCCTCGATGGCGGCAGGTGCAGTGAGCTTGTTCTCTATGCCGTGCAGGATGCCAGCCAGTACCACAGCCAGCGTTAGGTAAGGATTAGCGTCGGCGCCGGCGACCCGGTGTTCGATGCGTTTGGCGGCGGGGGGGCCTGCGGGTATTCGAAGGGCGCAGGTTCGGTTGTCATAGCCCCAGGTTGGGATGGTGGGCGCATGGTTGCCCACCTGAAAGCGGCGGTAGGCATTAAAGCTCGGAGCGAAGATGAGCATGGCATCGGCCATGAGTTCGAGACTGCCCGCCACAGCATACTTGAGCAGTTCGCTGCCCTCATCACTGCCGTCATTGAACACATTGACACCCCGTTCTTCGAGCAAGCTGCAGTGCACGTGCATGCCATTGCCTGCCTCATCGTCCATGGGCTTGGGCATGAAGCTGGCAATGAGACCAAAGCGACTGGCGACGGTGCGGATAACTCGCTGCATGCGCACTATCTGGTCCGCCATCTCCATCACATCGTCACTGTGAGCCATATTGATTTCGAACTGCGCTGGCGCGGCCTCTTTTACGATCCCTTCATAAGGGAGTCCTTGGGCATCGAAAGACTCCCGTAGAAGTTCGAGCATCTCCCCATGCCGATCGAGTTCGTCGAGGGCGTACAGATTGCCCCCCAGTGATGCTTGCGCGCTGAGGGCGTCGCGCAGGGGGCGGCCGTGGCCCGGGTCGGGCAGGAGGCTAAATTCCAGCTCGGCGGCCATGCAGGGCTTCAATTCTTTTTCGGCAAACTTCGCCACCAAGGCGGCCAGCACCTGGCGCGGATCGCCCATATAGGGCTCGTTGTTCTCATCAAACATGGTCATGATGAGCTGACCCTGATCGATGCCGCGGGGAGTGAGCACTGGGCGTAATGAATCGTCGACCGCCAAACAATAGCCGTCGATATCGCCGTTGTCGTAAGCCAGTTCAGGGATATCGCGTCCCCAGATATCAAGGCCGAGTGCCGATTTGGGCAACTTGAGGCCGCTGTCGAGCACTGACTGGATCTTGGTGCGCGGAATCCACTTGCCCCGCGCCACACCGTTACAGTCGGTAATGAGCGCCTCGATCATAGAGACCGCGGGATACGCTTTTAGAAAAAGTTCGACTTCGCGGCGCATAGCTCTATGAGAGTCCTTGGCATCGGCTGGCTTAGGAAACAAATCCCGGGACGCTATCCTCTCCCCCAAGAGCGCCTTGGGCAATGACCCATAAGGGTCAGCCCGCGAGGTTGCCTGCTAAATATTATCGAGAGGGGCGAGACACAGCGGGCTTCAGCCCATGTAGATCTTCAGCGGGTCGCCGCCTTGGGCTTCACCGATGTAAGGCATGGCGTTGATAAACAGGGAAAACAGATCGGCCTGGGAGTTGACGTCCAATTTCTTATAGCTGGACTTCCGGTGGCGGCGCACGGTCTCCAGTGAGATGCCCAGTCGCTCGGCGCTGGTGTCGGCCCCATAGCCGCGCAACATGAGTTCGAGCACCTCGCGCTCGCGCGAGCTGACATAGTCACTTCCGAAGGAGCGAAACGCTGCATCAATCTGTGCATCCAGTCCTGGCTGGAGCAGGTTCTGGACAACAAAATCATCCCGGTGGCAGTGGCTTTGTATGACCGCGGCGATGGGCTCGGCTAGGGCATAAAGCAGGTCATACTCCTGCTGACTGAACTCGCCCATGTCGGGCAAGCGCATGATGCAAAAATTCACCACGCTGCCATCTTCGAGGCGCGTTAAGAAAATCACCTCGTCGATGGTGCCGGTCTCTTCGTAGTAGTCCTTGTAGTAGAAGGAATCCTTGAGCTTGCCGCCCGTTAGTCGATCGAGCCGATAAATGTGGCTTCGGGGACTGTTCATCGAGATCTGAAAAAACGGGTCTTCTCGGTAGGGCGCTTCAAGATAGCGGTCAATCTGCAGCTCTATCGCCTGGCCGGGAATATCGTGGTCGAGAACCTTTGGTGGCAGGTCTCGGTGGTAAAGCCATATCTGTGGATAGACCACTTTGACCTGATTGCGTACCGCCTGAAACAGCTGAGGGAAGAACTGCTCGGAGCCGATCGCTTCGATGGCCTTGGCAAGATCGACATTCCATCGATTGAGTAACTTCAGATCAATCAAGGGACTCTCCGGGTGCTAGGTATTGCCAAAGTTTACCTCACCAGTCGAGGTTCGTGGTCCGCCAGCGGCCAGCCCATGCGCGGTGAACCTTGTCACTGTATCGACGCGAACCGAGTGAGCCGTTGTAGGCTGCTAGGGCGCGATGTAAGTCACCTTTTTCCCGTTGCAGATAGAACTGAAGAATCCGACAGCCGTAGTTGAGGTTGGTGACCGTGTCGATCAGATTGTCTTGGGGGCGACCGATTTCATTGCGCCAAAAGGGCATGACTTGCATATAACCGAGTGCGCCAGCGCGGGATACCGCAAACCGATCGAAGCTGCTCTCCACCTCGATGACCGACAATACCAATTCCGGCGGCAAGTGACTTTCGGTGGCCGCATGATGGATTTGGCGCAGCAGTGCCAACCGCTCGGTCTCCTGATCGATGAACAGTGCCAACCGTGCCAGCATATCAACCAGCCACACTTCCGCCTCAAAGCGATCTTCAAAGCTGGACGCGCTGTCGATAGTCTCGGTGAGAAACTGGCGTAGCGGCGCCCGGTCGCTTTCCGCTGCAGGTGCTGTGCCTGAGGTGGAAAGACCTTGAGACTGAGCGAAAGGCGCTGAGGTACAAACGATCAGCGCTGCGAATATCGCCGCGCCTACCCCGAGTTTACGGGCCTGCGCAGACATCAGCCCGCCGCGAGCAACGCCTGAATGCGATCAAACACTGCATCAACTGCCACCAGTTCAGTCTCGCCCTCGCGCCGAGTCTGAACTTCTAGCTGTCCCTCGGCCAGTGACCGGTCTCCCAGCGTTACTCGCACCGGAATGCCAACCAACTCCATTTCCGCGAACTTAACCCCCGGTCGCTCGTTGCGATCATCGAGGAATACGTCGATGCCTGCGGTAACCAGTTGCTCATACAGCGCTTCGGTCGCCGATGCGACTGCTTCAGATTTCGCCATGTTCAGTGGCACAAGCGCAACGCTGAAGGGCGCCATGGAAAGCGGCCAGATGATGCCGCGCTCATCATGGTTCTGCTCAATTGCAGCGGCGATAACGCGGGTGACGCCAATACCGTAGCAGCCCATGGCCATGGGAACACTCTTGCCATGCTCATCGAGTACCACCGCATTCATTTTTTCACTGTACTCGGTTCCCAGCTGAAAGATGTGTCCCACTTCGATGCCGCGTCGAATGTCGAGCTTGCCGGTGCCGCAGGGACTAGAGTCTCCCGCCACAACCTCGCGCAGGTCGGCTGTTTCGGGCTCCGGGCAATCTCTGCCCCAATTTACTCCGCTAAGATGAAAACCCTCTTCATTGGCGCCGCAACAGAAATCACTGAGTTGTGCTGCACTGTGATCAGCGATGACGCGGCAATTGAGTCCCACGGGGCCGAGTGAGCCGAAGGTCGCACCGGTAAGAGCCTGCACCTTGTCTTCCCCAGCCATTTGCAGCGGTGCCGCGATACCCGGCAGCTTTTCAGCTTTAATCCCGTTGAGCCGATGGTCGCCACGCAGCACTAGCGCGATCAACTCGCCGGTATCGCTCTCAACAAACAGGGTCTTGAGCGTCTGGGTGACGGGAATAGACGTCGCTTCGACCAAGGCTTCGATGGTTTTGATATTAGGCGTAGGGAACTGCTCCATCGCTGCGTTAGCATCAGCGCGTGGTTCGGTGGGCGGCAGCGCGGCGGCGAGTTCAACGTTAGCGGCGTAATCGCTGCGGTCTGAAAAGGCGATTGCGTCCTCTCCGGAATCCGCGAGTACATGAAACTCGTGGGATTGATCGCCGCCGATTGAGCCGGTATCCGCTTCTACCGGACGAAAATCGAGGCCTAGCCGTTGGAAGATCATGGTGTACGCCGCATGCATTCGCCAGTAAGTGAGGGAGAGAGAATCGTGATCGACATGAAATGAGTAAGCATCTTTCATGATGAACTCCCGAGATCGCATCACCCCGAACCGTGGTCGGATTTCGTCGCGGAATTTGGTTTGAATTTGATAGAAGTTCAAAGGGAGCTGTTTGTAGCTCTTAATCTCGTTGCGCCCCAGCGAGGTGATGACCTCTTCATGGGTTGGCCCCAGGCAGAACTCGCGCTCGTGGCGATCGCTCAGACGCGTGAGCTCAGGGCCATACTTTTCCCAGCGACCGGACTCGTGCCACAACTCGGCGGGTTGCACGACCGGCATGCTCAGCTCCAATGCGCCCGCTTCGTTCATTTCCTCTCGTACGATTTGTTCGACCTTGCGCAGGACCCGAAGACCCATCGGCATCCAGGTATATATCCCGGCAGCGATACGACGAATCAGCCCGGCGCGCAGCATGAGTTGATGGCTGACAACCTCCGCATCAGAGGGTGTTTCTTTGAGTGTGGCGAGGAGAAATTGGCTGGCGCGCATCGTGGTCGGCTCGATAAACAAGGGAGCGTAGTTTAAGGGTGAAGACCCGCAGCGGGAAGAGATGCGTTGTTAGCACTGAAAATTTTGCATTTAATCTACAAATATCGACGTTTTTTGCATTTTTTGCGCAAAAACCCCTTGTTTTATAGGATTTAATCGGGTTGAATCGTAAGAACTGCACGTAGAGCCCTATTTTTGTAGCGTTTTGCGTCGGTTACCCAGTCTCCGTCCCACAACAAAACAGGTGATCTAGACCTATGGCAACCAAAAAAGCAGCAGTGAAGAAAGCACCCGCCAAAAAAGCCGCAGCCAAGAAAAAGGCGCCAGCTAAAAAAGCTCCGGCAAAGGCACCCGCTAAGGCCCCCGCAAAGGTCAAAGCAATCAAAGAGAAAATGACTAAAACTCAGATCGTCGGCACCATCGCTGAGAGCACTGGCCTGACCAAGAAGCAGGTTGGTGATGTTATCGGTGAACTTGAGGGCCTGATCGAGGGCAGCATCAAGAAGCGCGCTGTCGGTGAGTTTACAATTCCTGGCTTGATGAAAATCACCACCGTGCGTAAGCCTGCAGTTAAGGCACGCAAGGGCATCAACCCATTCACTGGCGAAGAGACCATGTTCAAGGCGAAGCCTGCGAGCACTGCGGTTAAAATTCGTCCGCTGAAGAAGATGAAGGAGTTTGCTAACTCCTAATCATTTCGTGACTGACATGACCAGTCACTGAATGCCGGGGGCCTTTGGTTCCCGGGGCTTACCGGCCTTTACCGGCCGGGGGCTCCCCTTCCGCAAAATTCCTAGCACCGAATCGTCGCCACAGTGTTATTCGAGCGCCAATATCGGCACTCACCGCGCTTTATTGCCGCCGCACTTTGAGTTACTCTCCGCGCCCTTGTCTTTCATCGTTTTCGGCCTCATATCTTCGTCGGTTAACCGGTGCATGCTTGAGGAGAGTTACAGTGCCAATCTACGATTATCAGTGCAGCGACTGTTCGCATACCCTGGAAGCTATCCAGAAGATCTCTGACCCCGTACTGACGGAGTGCCCTGCCTGTGGCAAGCCCACGCTGAAAAAGCAGGTGAGTGCCCCGTCGTTTCGGCTGGCAGGGGGCGGTTGGTATGAAACTGACTTTAAAACGGGCAACAAAAAGAACCTCGCGGGAGATTCTGGTACCTCCGGCGGCGGTGAGAGCAAGGATTCGGCCAAGAAAACACCGGCCAAGAAATCAGAGAGCTCGCCAGCCAAATAGCTGGTGTGAGTTCTCAGTAACCTGATTCAGCAAAGCGACGGCGGACACACTATGCGCACCCATTATTGCGGCTCGATACGCGAGTCACACATCGACGGAACCGTAACCCTCTGTGGCTGGGTTGATCGTCGTCGCGACCACGGTGGGGTGATATTCCTCGATATGCGAGATCGCGAGGGGATTGTGCAGGTGGTGTTTGACCCCGATACCGAGGAGCATTTCGAACGGGCAGACAAGGTGCGGCCAGAGTACGTGCTCAAAATCACCGGTCGAGTGCGCTCTCGCGGCGAGGGAACGGTCAATCCCAATATGGCGACAGGCGCGATTGAAGTATTGGGTAAGTCCCTCGAAATTCTCAGTGCTGCCGAGACACCGCCGTTTCAGCTCGATTCCCATACGTCAGTGGGTGAGGATGTCCGACTCAAGTACCGCTATATGGACTTGCGGCGTCCCGCGATGCAGGAAAATTTGATCGCGCGATCCAAGATTACGTACAGCGTGCGCTCCTTCCTCGAAACCGAAGGTTTCCTCGATATTGAAACGCCGGTTCTGACCCGCGCGACGCCCGAGGGTGCGCGAGACTATTTGGTACCCAGCCGTACCCACCCCGGCGAGTTTTTTGCGCTGCCCCAGTCACCCCAGCTGTTTAAGCAGCTTCTGATGGTGTCGGGCTTCGATCGGTACTACCAAATCGCGCGCTGTTTCCGCGATGAAGATCTCCGAGCAGATCGTCAGCCCGAGTTCACTCAGATTGATATCGAGACATCGTTTCTGGAAGAGCAGGACATCATGGGCATTGCTGAGCGCATGGTGCAGGGCCTTCTCAAAGAGCATCTCGATGTCGATTTGGGAACGTTCCCACACATGACGTGGCACGAAGCGATGGATCGCTTTGGTTCTGATAAACCCGATTTGCGCGTCGATCTTGAGCTTGTGTCGATCGATGATTTGATGCAACAAGTCGATTTTAAAGTCTTCAAAGGCCCTGCCGATGATCCGAAGGGCCGAGTTGCTGCGTTGAAGGTGCCTGGTGGCGGTAAGCTGAGCCGTAAAGAAATCGACGAATACACCAAATTCGTCTCGATTTACGGCGCCCGCGGTTTGGCGTGGATCAAGGTCAATGACCGTGCTGCCGGCCTTGAAGGACTGCAGTCACCGATTATCAAGTTCATGCCCGAGGCGGTCGTGGAATCCTTGATGCAGCGGCTAGACGTTGCTGACGGCGACATCATCTTCTTTGGCGCGGATAAGCGCTCGGTGGTCAACGAGGCCCTCGGTGCTCTGCGGCTGCGTGTCGCCGAAGACCTGGGACTTGTCGCCGAAGGTTGGGCGCCACTTTGGGTGGTGGACTTCCCGATGTTTGAAGAGACCTCTGACGGGGGCCTGACGCCGCTTCATCACCCCTTTACGGCGCCTGCCTGCGATGTTGAGACACTTAAGAACAACCCCGCTGACGCCATTTCGCGGGCCTACGACATGGTGCTCAATGGCAGCGAAGTGGGCGGTGGCAGTATCCGTATTCACGATCAAGCCATGCAGCAGGCCGTGTTTGGCATTTTGGGCATCGATGACCAAGAAGCTGAGGAAAAGTTTGGCTTCTTATTGTCAGCCCTGCGCTACGGCGCCCCGCCCCACGGTGGGATCGCCTTTGGGCTTGATCGCTTGGTGATGCTCATGGTGGGTGGTCAGTCGATTCGCGATGTTATCGCGTTCCCGAAAACCCAGAGCGCGCAGTGTGTGATGACCGATGCCCCCGGCGCAGTATCTGATCAGCAACTCAAGGACTTGAGCATCCGCGTGCGTAAGCCCGAGGCCGCCCCTCAGGGTTAAGCGCCGTGGCCGGTCATAGCAAATGGGCCAACATCAAGCACCGCAAGGCGGCGCAGGACGCCAAGCGCGGCAAGCTATTTACTAGGCTAATCCGCGAGCTCACCGTAGCCGCCAAGCAGGGCGGCGGCGTTGTTGAGGATAACCCTCGCCTGCGCGCTGCAGTGGACAAGGCACTGGGCGCGAACATGACCCGTGACACTATCGATCGTGCCATTGCTCGGGGCGCGGGTAACACCGACGCCGATAACATGGAGGAATTGACCTACGAGGGCTATGCGCCCGGCGGGGTAGCGGTTCTCGTTGAGGCTATGACGGATAATCGCAATCGAACCGTCGCCGATATTCGACACGCCTTCACCAAGCGAGGCGGTAATCTGGGTACCGATGGGTCCGTGGCCTATTTGTTTAATCGCAAGGGCTCTATCAATTTCTCACCCGGCTTTGATGAGGAGCAGATTCTCGAGGTGGCGCTTGAAGCCGGTGCTGAAGATGTCGTCAGCCATGACGATGGCTCGATTGATGTCACCACCGATTGGGAAGAATTCAGTCGGGTAAAAGGCGCGTTATTGGATGCGGGCCTCGAACCCGCCGGAGGTGAGGTCACAATGATGCCCGATACCTTGGTAACCCTCGATGTCGAGGGCGCTCAGTCGGTGCTGGGTCTTGTGGACATGCTCGAAGACCTTGATGACGTGCAGAACGTGTACACCAATGCCGACATTCCAGCGAGCGTCTTTGACGCGCTGTAAACGCTCCGGTTTGGCACTCGTGATCCTTTGTGTGACGCGGGTCGTGGGTTCGGTCAGAATAGACGCTCATCTGAGTCGCATCAGCTTGGCCCCTAACAATCAGGGGCATTTGAAAGGGCGTTGCTATGACCATTATTTTGGGCATTGATCCAGGGTCGCGGAAAACAGGGTTTGGTCTGGTAAATGCCGAGCGCGGTCAGGCCAGTTATCTGAGTAGCGGTATTATCCGTTTGCCGGTGGACGAGCCCCTAGGGCCGCGCCTTGGGGTGCTGTTTGAGGCGCTTAACCAAATCATCGATGAGTTTCAGCCCGAGCAATTGGTGATTGAGCAGGTTTTTCTGGCCCGCAGTCCCGATGCGGCCTTGAAACTGGGTCATGCGCGGGGTGCTGCGATGGTGACCTGCGTAAGCCGCGGCATGAGCACCCACGAGTATGCGGCGCGGCAGATTAAGCAAGCCGTTGTAGGCACCGGAGGCGCAAGTAAAGAGCAGGTTCAGCATATGGTGAAGACGCTGCTTAAATTGCCTGCTGCCCCGAAAGAGGATGCAGCGGATGCGCTCGCCGCAGCTTTGTGCCACGTGCACACCAGCCACGCCCTGAAATCCATTCCCGCAACAGCGAAGAGCCGCGGCCGTTTTCGCTAGGAGTAGTCCATGATTGGCTTTATCAGAGGGAAGCTCGCTGGCAAGCAACCCCCCGAAATTCTGGTCGACGTTGGGGGTGTGGGTTACGAAATCTACGTACCTATGACGACGCTGTTTCAACTGCCCGAGATTGGCGCCGAAGTAACCTTGCTCACCCATTTCGTTGTCCGAGAGGATGCCCAGCAGTTGTTCGGTTTCGCGGATGAATCTGACCGCAAACTGTTTCGGGAATTGATCAAAGTGAGTGGTGTCGGCCCTAAGTTAGCCCTGACCTTGTTATCGGGCATGGACGCTCGCGAGTTTTCCCAGTGCTTGCAGCGGGACGATGTGGCGTCACTGGTCGCCCTGCCGGGGGTCGGTAAGAAGACCGCTGAACGGTTGCTGGTTGAGATGCGCGACAAGGCTGGCAAATGGCTTGAAGAGTTGGTGCCGGCGACGCTGGAGCCGGGCAGATCGGCGCCACCGACCCAGACTGACTACCGCTCCGAAGCTGAGCAGGCCCTCGTGGCCCTCGGCTATAAGCTCCCTGAGGCGGCAAAGTGGGTGGCGAGCGTGGATGACGATACGGTTACCTCCTCTGAGGAGTTGATCCGCCTAGCCCTGAAAGCGGCGGCACCCAAGAGCAAGCGTTGAGAGATTTTACGATGGCCGATGGATTTTCGTTCATCAGCACTGACCGCCTTGTGACTATCATCGGGTTGCCTGTGGGATACTGTGGCAACTGAGCGATCAATTGCTGATGACGACTCAATGACCTATGTGACTACCCATGTAATGACCCATGTACTGACCCATGATTGAAACCGACCGGCTAATAGCACCCGAACCCAAAGGTCCCGCTGACGAGCAGATCGATCGGGCGGTTCGACCCAAAACCCTTGATGAATACTTGGGTCAGCAGGCCGTGCGCGAGCAAATGTCGATTTTCTTGGCGGCAGCAAAGGGCCGAGGCGAGCCCCTTGATCACACCTTAATTTTTGGCCCGCCCGGGCTCGGTAAGACAACTCTCGCTAGCATCATCGCCCATGAGATGGGCGTTTCGCTCAAGACGACCAGTGGTCCCGTGCTTGAGAAAGCCGGTGATATTGCCGCGTTGATGACTAACCTCGAGCCAGGGGATGTGTTGTTCATCGACGAAATTCACCGACTGAGCCCGTATGTTGAAGAAATTCTGTACCCGGCGATGGAGGATTATCAGCTCGATATTATGATTGGCGACGGTCCTGCCGCCCGCTCGATCAAGCTCGATTTGCCACCTTTTACCCTCGTGGGTGCGAC
Organism: Luminiphilus sp.; assembly: GCA_965655505.1. GTDB lineage: Bacteria > Pseudomonadota > Gammaproteobacteria > Pseudomonadales > Halieaceae > Luminiphilus. The sequence continues at coordinate 10,233 of CBFHHJ010000015.1, read as the reverse complement.
AACGCGCGCAGGTCTGCTGACCTCACCGTTACGGGATCGGTTTGGCATCGTGCAGCGCCTTGAGTTCTACGAAGTCGATGACCTTGCTCACATTGTTGCTCGCTCCGCGAGGTTGCTGGAAATTCCTCTCGAAGAGGGCGGTGCTCGGGAGGTGGCGAGGCGCTCGCGAGGAACACCCCGTATCGCTAATCGTTTGTTGCGCCGGGTACGGGATTACGCGGAGGTCCGCGCCGACGGTGTCGTGACGTCAGAGGTCGCCCAGCAGGCACTCGATATGCTCAACGTCGATCAACGGGGGTTTGACCATCTTGATCGGCGCATGCTGTTGATGCTGATAGAAAAGTTTGATGGCGGCCCGGTGGGCGTTGACAGTCTGGCGGCTGCCTTATCTGAGGAGCGGGGCACGTTAGAGGATGTGCTTGAGCCCTATTTGATTCAGCAAGGTTATCTGATTAGAACGCCGCGCGGGCGCATGGTAACTCGCAGCGCCTACGCCCATTTTGGTCTGGCGGCGCCCCAAACTGCGGGCAACCTTGATCTTGATCTGACCTCGGGTGATCTGGAGTGACGGCGGAATTTTCCACGCGCATCAGGGTCTATATTGAAGATACCGATGCCGGCGGCATTGTGTACTACGTCAATTATCTGAAGTTTTTTGAGCGGGCGCGCACCGAGTTCATGCGTTCCTGTGGTTATGACAAACCGGCGTTTGTTGGCAGCGACGCCATGTTCGTTGTCTCAGACGTCAACGTAAAGTATCTCCTGCCTGCGCGCCTTGACGATGAGCTCGATGTGTCGGCGGTGGTCGAGGCAGTGGGTGCGGCGACCATTCGCTTCAGGCAGCGCGTGATGCGGGCGAACGCCTTGTTAGCAGACGGGCTGGTGACTATAGCCCTGGTGAGGGCAAGTGACGGGCGACCTCGGCGCCTCGATAAAGCTATGCGCGAAGCGGTTGCGGGTTAAGCGTCTAAATCCATTTTAAGCGGAGAAGATTGTGGATCAAGAACTGGGCATTCTGGATTTGGTACTGGGTGCAAGTATTACCGTACAGCTGGTTATGCTGGTGCTACTGCTTGCTTCGGTCGTCTCCTGGTACATGATTGTCCAGCGATTGATGCTGTTGCGCAGCACCGATCAGGCGTTGGTGGAGTTTGAGGAGCATTTTTGGTCGGGCGTCGATTTGGCCCAGTTGTACCGGGAAGGCAATCAGGCAGTCGCCGACGGTAATCCGCCAACGGGTGTCGAAAGTATTTTTCGCGCTGGCTTCAAAGAGTTTTCGCGATTATCCCAGCAGTCTGACATTCAGGCCGACGCGATCTTAGAAGGTGCAAGGCGAGCCATGCGTGTTGCCACGCTCAGAGAGAGCGACCGCCTCGAGGCAAATTTGCCTTTCTTGGCATCGGTTGGCTCGACGAGCCCCTATATCGGTCTGTTTGGCACAGTGTGGGGAATCATGGGTTCGTTTCGCGGTCTCGCTAACGCAACCCAGGCAACGCTTGCGACAGTCGCGCCCGGGATTTCCGAGGCGCTGATCGCCACAGCAATGGGTTTGTTTGCAGCCATCCCCGCGGTGCTAGCTTACAACCGGTTTGCGGCGCGCGTGGATAACCTCATTAACCGTTACGATTCTTTCGTCGACGAATTCTCGGGCATTCTGCAGCGACAAACCTATGCCCAGCGGTCGCGTCAGCAGCGAGGCTGAAGATCATGCGCAAACGCCGCGCCGTTGCCGAAATCAATGTGGTCCCCTATATCGATGTGATGTTGGTGCTGCTGATTATTTTTATGGTCACAGCACCCATGCTGATGCAGGGAGTTAAAGTCGATTTACCCGATGCGCCCGCGGAGCCCGTTGAGGATCAAGATAGTGAGCCGCTGATCGTTTCAGTGGATGCTGGTGGTCTCTTGTACCTGAATCTCGGCGCCGATGAGAAACAGGCCCTTGAGTTGGCGACCATACGTCAGCGGGTTGCCGCGGTGTTACGTCGCGATCCCGCGAAGCCTGTGATGGTGTGGGGCGACACTGGGGTCTCTTACGGACGGGTTGTGACGGTCATGACCGCGCTACAGGAAGCGGGCGCAAAATCTGTGGGACTGGTGACCGAGGAGCCGGCTAAGCTGTGAGCGGTTTGCTGGATCGACTCGCCTGGTTTGGTACGCCGGTGGCAGTTACGGTGTTGTTGCATGCGCTAGTGCTTGCCGCGCTATTGGTACGTTGGTCTAACCCCACCACCATCGAGGCGCGTGCGCCTAAACCGGTGGCAATTCAGGCGAAGCTGGTCAGTGCTGATGACCTGAAGCCCAAGAAGAAACCGGTGGTTCGGCCCCAATCTAAGCCCAAGCCCAAACCCAAACAAGAGACGCCTCGACCCACGCCCAAACCCGAGCCCAAAGTAGAAACCAAAAAGGCCCCTGGGGTTGTGAAGCCAGAGCCCACGCCGCCCCCTAAAGACGAGCCCGAACCCGCACCCAAGTTGACGCAGGAACAGCTCGCGGTACTCACGCTGCAAGAGATGGAGTCGGCGATTGAGGCCGATCGGCAGAGTCAGGCCGGGCCCAAGGGCACAATGCGTGATACGGTTGCGGCGATTATTCAGCAGGCGGTGATTGGGCGCTGGACGCGACCACCTTCGGCACGAAATGGCATGCGCGCGGTGCTAGAAATCGCTCTGGTGCCGACGGGTGACGTGGTCGGTGTCAGCGTTTTAACGTCCAGTGGCGACACCGCCTTTGATCGCAGCGCCATCAATGCGGTTGAAAAGGCCGCGCGATTTCCAGAAGTTAAGCAGCTCGAGCGAGTGGTCTTTGAGCGAGACTTTCGCCGTTTTCAATTGATATTCCGTCCAGAGGACTTGAGATACTGATGCGTTTTCCAGCCACCGTTGCCCTGTTTTTACTCTTTACCTTCAGTGGCGCTGCCCAAGCGCAGCTGCAGATAGAAATTACCCAGGGGGTCGACAATCCGACGCCGATCGCCGTGACGCCCTTTGCCTGGCAGGGTGCTGGCACTGCGACCGAAGATGTGGCGACGATTATCGATGCTGATCTCGCCCGCAGTGGTCAGTTCGCACCGGTGAGTCGGCAGGACATGCTCAGCTTTCCGTCTCGCGCCTCCGAAATCTATTTTCGAGATTGGCGCGCTATCGGCAGTGACTACGTGCTCATTGGTCGTCTGCAGCCCACGACGCCGGGCAATCTGCGCATCAACTACCAACTGTTTGATACCACTCGCCAGCAGGAAATTGCTCAGGGAGCGATCGATGGTCAGGCCGGTGAATTGCGGATGTTGGCCCACAGGGTTTCCGATGCGGTTTATGAAAAGCTGACGGGTATTCGAGGCGCCTTTGCCACCCGACTGCTATATGTCTCGGTGACGCGCAATCCTGACGGTAAGGATTTTTACCGGCTGACTCTGGCCGATTCCGACGGGGCGAGGCCCATTGTGCTGCTGGAAAGCCGTGATCCTGTGCTGGCGCCAACCTGGTCTCCTGACGGCAATGAAGTTGCCTATGTTTCTTTTGAGACCACGCGGCCTGCGATTTATCGTCAGAACCTGCGCACAGGCGCGCGGGAGCAGTTGACCAACTTTAAAGGGCTCAATAACTCGCCGGCCTGGTCACCTGATGGCAATTCCATGGCCATGGTGCTGTCTAAAGATGGCAGTCCTGACATCTATCTAATGAATCTCATCAGCAAAAGACTGACCCGATTGACCCAGCACTACGCCATCGACACAGAACCCACCTGGATGCCCGATGGTCGTTCACTGCTGTTTACCTCGGATCGGGGCGGGCGGCCGCAGATTTATCAATACGACCTGCAGTCGGGCAAGATTACCCGAGTCACCTTTGAAGGCCGCTACAACGCCCGCGCGCGGGTTGCTCAAGATGGCCGCAATGTCGCGCTAGTGCATCAATCGGAAGGGCAGTATCACATTGCGGTACACGATTTGGTGAGCGATCGATTGACGGTGCTCACCTCTACAAGTCTTGATGAAAGCCCCAGTATTGCGCCAAATGGCTCGATTGTGCTCTATGCCACCAAGCGTAATGAGCGCAGTATTTTGAGTGCAGTATCGGTCGATGGCGGTGTGCGTTTTAACCTGCCCGCCCGCGAAGGGGAAGTGCAGGAGCCGGCGTGGTCGCCGTTCCTCGACTAACATGCACGATCACGCGCAAGATCGCACGCCAGACCCGGGCCATTTGGCAGCCCATGTCGCAGTTCATGTCGCAGCCCATGTCCCACCCGATAACGTGCTCCGAGGCCGCCATTTTGGGCGGTAGAGGGCGGATGATCGGGGCGATAATTTTTTTTCGATCTTTCAGCAAAAAGCGCGCGAATGCGATACATTACGCGCTGCGAACCCCTTGTACCCACATAACACAGGAACGACCAATGAAAGTTATGCCCGTTGCCGGTAAATTTGCCTCCGTAGTATTCGCTTCGTTGATACTTGCTGCCTGTTCGGGCAACGATACAGCCGAAGACGCCAATGCTGATGCCGCAGCCGCTGCAGCTGCCGCTGAGGCCGCTGCCCAAGAACAAGCCGCTCGCGAAGCACAGGAGCAGGCTGCAGCCGAAGCTGCTGCTGCAGAGCAGCGCCTCAAGGACGCAGCCATGTCTGCGGGTACCGTGTTCTACTTTGCCTTTGATAGCTCGGCGCTGACCGACGAAGCCCGTATGGCAGTCGATGCACACGTTGCGCTACTCCTGACGAACGACAGCAGCGTTCGCCTCGAGGGTCACACCGATGAACGTGGTACTCGCGAGTACAACCTGGCCCTGGCTGAGCGTCGTGCCAATGCGGTTCGCGATTACATGGTTGCCAACGGTGTGCCAAGCTATCGCATCGAGACCGTCAGCTACGGTGAAGAAAATCCAGTTGCGTTCGGTTCCGGTGAAGCCAACTGGAGTCAGAATCGTCGCGTTGAGCTCAAATAAGGCGGGACTAACTTGACAGGTTCACTGTATAAGCCGGTTGTTTCAGCCGGCTTTTCTTTTTTACTGCTGGCCTCATCGGCTTCGGCACAGGACTACATTGATGTCGAGGCCGAGCGGGAAGCCGCTCGACGCAACGCTGGCGCGCCGCCAGTCGTCTCGTCGCAGCCAGTCGATGATGCAGCCGCTGTCGGTAACAGTAACGGCGTAGGCAGTGATGCCGTTGGCGATGATGCTGTTGGCGGTAATAGTGCCTATGGGGCTCCCAGCGCTTACAGCGTACCCGGTATTCAGCCTTATTCGGGTAACACTGTTACAGTGACACCGGTGGAAGGTACTGGCCAGCCGGCGACCGGGAGCGGGGTTAACGTCGGTTCTCTGGTGATTCAGCTTCAGCAACTGCAAGAGGAAGTCCGCAGGCTAAACGGTATTGTCGAAGAGCAGTCCCAGCAGATTCAGCGACTCAATGAGCAAAGCCTTGAGCGCTACGTGGATCTGGATCGTCGACTTGCTGCCATGGGGACAACTTCCCCTGACGGACAAGCGCTTGCAGGGGCGGGCGGTGCGGCTACCGGCGATGACGCCAACTTCAGTTTTGGCGGCGCAGATAAGAGCACCAATAACGGGCTGACATTTGGTGGGGCAGGCGGTAATGCCGCTCAAGCTGCTGAAACCCCTGTGCAACCGGGCGAAGAAGCCGCCTACCAAGGCGCTTATGACCTGGTTAAAGCTCGGCGTTTCGATGATGCCGTGGTGGCGTTTCGAGAGTTTTTGACCGAGTTCCCCTTTGGTCGCTATGCGCCCAACGCCCATTACTGGCTGGGTGAGCTCTATCTTGTGACGGAACCCCCCGATCCCGAGTTAGCGCGCCAAAGTTTTAAGCTGTTGCTCGACCAGTATCCGAATAACCCTAAGGTGCCGGATGCGCTGTATAAATTGGGTCGCGTACATTTTCTCAAGGGCAATCTTGATCGTTCCAGTGAGTACCTAAATCGGGTGATCAACACCTATGCCGGTCATCCCGCGGCTCAGCTGGCGCAGGATTTTCTCGACCAGAATTTCTGAGGTGAGGTTTGGCTGAATCAGCGAGCCCAAGCCTTCGCATAACCGAAGTCTTCCATTCCCTTCAGGGTGAGGCGCGAACGGTGGGATTGCCCACGGTCTTCGTACGCCTCACGGGCTGCCCCCTGCGCTGTGTGTACTGCGATACCGAGTATGCGTTCTCGGGGGGTACGGTGTTTGCCTTGGAGGACGTGCTCGAGCAAGTGGCGGCATTCGGCTGTCCTCGGGTCTGTGTCACCGGCGGCGAACCGCTTGCCCAGCCCGAGTGTTTGCCGCTGCTAACGGCGCTTTGTGATGCGGGCTATGCGGTATCGCTGGAGACCAGTGGCGCGATGCCCATTGACGATGTTGATCCGCGGGTCAGTCGCGTTGTCGACCTTAAAACCCCTGACTCCCAGGAAAGCCATCGCAATCGCTGGGAGAACATGGCAGCGCTAACCGCCCACGACCAAGTGAAGTTTGTGGTTTGTAGTCGCTCGGACTACGACTGGGCGCGCTTCAAAATTGACGAGTACAATTTGCTGGGCTTGGTCTCCGATGTGCTGTTCTCACCCTCGCATCAAGTGTTGTCACCCACTGACCTCGCCGAATGGTTGCTGGCGGACCGCTTAGATGCGCGACTGCAGGTGCAATTGCACAAGTTCCTCTGGAATGACGCGCCAGGCCACTGATAAACCACTGATGAATCAAGCGAGGTAGCTGCGTGGCAAAGCGTGCGATTATTTTGGCCTCCGGCGGCCTGGACTCGACGACGGTGCTGGCGATGGCGGCGGCGCAGGGGCGAGAGTGCTACACCCTAAGTTTTGATTATGGGCAGCGACATCGAGCTGAGCTTGCGGCATCTGAGCGAGTTGCAGCGAGTATTCCCGGCACCGTGCATAAAGTGGTCGCCCTTGATCTGTCGTCAATCGGTGGCTCGGCGCTGACCGACACCGCCATTGATGTGCCCACAGCCCCCACCGAGGGCATCCCCATCACCTATGTCCCTGCCAGAAACACCGTTTTTCTATCAATTGCCATGGGATGGGCTGAGGTGCTCGAGGCTGATGAGATTCACCTTGGGGTCAATGCCGTTGATTACTCGGGTTACCCCGACTGCCGACCGGCGTTTATCGACGCCTTTCAGGCGCTGGCAGCGGTTGCCACGAAAGCGGGTGTTGAAGGCAACCCGGTACAGATCTGCACGCCGATTATTACGATGTCGAAGGCTGACATCATCCGCGCGGGTACCGAGTTGGGCGTCGATTATGCACTGACAGTGAGCTGTTATCAGGCCGATGACAGTGGCAGGGCATGCGGGGTGTGCGACAGCTGCAGGCTGCGCAAAGAGGGCTTTGCGGCGGCGGGCGTCAAAGACCCTACCCGCTATTACTAGCCCTCGAAAGGCTCAAAAATGAAACGGTCGTCGGCAAAGCTTTTAAATTCTAAAGCGTAGCCGTTGGGGTCCCTGAAAAATAACGTTCGCTGCTCCCCAGGGGTGCCTTGAAAGCGCACGTCGGGCCGAATGATCCAATCGATTCGCGGTTTGCTCTGCGTGACTTGATTGTCATCGACGTCGCTGCTGTGCGCGACATCGTCGTCAATGGCGAGTAGTCGATTCGACAGCCTATCGAAACTCTCGGGCACTAAAATCACGCCAAAGTGAGGAATCGGCACTTGGTGAGCATCGACCGGGTTAACCATCGTCGGCAGCGTTTTGCCGCCACAGTCATGAAAGACCAGTTGATGGCCGAAGAGATCCAGGTCTATCCAGGTGGTGTCGGTACGACCCACACCGCAGCCCAAGACCTCTGTATAGAAGCTGTGCGTCGCGACGAGATCATTGGTGGGCAACGCGAGGTGAAATGGGCGTGGCATAAGCGTTCTCGGAAACTCATCGTCAGGTTATGAGCGGATGATGCCACGTTACCAGAGTGCAGGGAAAAAGAGCTTGAACTTCAGCGGGAAATGGGTACGATACGCGGCTCGCATTTGGCGCAGTGCTGCGTAGTACATCGTCGCCAAAATGCGTGCTTCAGTACTACCTCGTACTACGGGGGCCGTTAGCTCAGTCGGTAGAGCAGTTGGCTTTTAACCAATTGGTCGCTGGTTCGAACCCAGCACGGCCCACCATACAAAAACCAAGAAAATAAAGGGTTACGTCGCATCACGCTGATGACCCTTCTCTTGGTTCGTCTTTCACTTCCGACACTTTTCCGATGCCCTGCGCATGGCGGGCTCTACCCCATTAACGGGGATGGACCGTTTCTCACTAAACCCTGTTGATGATGCCAGCCCATCCACAATGGGTCATGACTCTCAACCGATAGTTTTCAAAATTCCTGAACCCGTAGGCTCTACGGGTCATCATCTCCATCTTGTTATGGAATCCGTCTGTGGGTCTAACAAAGCCGGTAGGGCGCTTCGGTTAGGGGGATTGAGTCATAAGAAAAGTTAAAATGCGATTAGATGCGCTAATTTTGGCGTAAATGTACTGATGAAGGGCGGGATTTCGCATAGGGAGACACCCTATTCGTTCATAAACTATCTGCTATCGCGATTTGGATGAGCAATCCCAATGTGTGCAACAAGATCCAGCTCTCCCAAATAAAAACATCGAGCAACGGATCTATAGCGGCGCCGCCGCGTTTCTAGTCGTGTCTTTGCAAGCAATAAATAACATAACTACAACTCCCCAGGAGATACTCAGATGACGCATAACTACAGGAAGATTTCGGGTAAGAGGACCGTCGGCTCGATACTCGCCGTTGCCGTGCTGGCAGCGAGCGCGCAACCGGTGTCTGCACAGCTTGAGGAGGTGGTAGTCACGGCTCAGAAGCGTTCTGAATCCATTCAGGACGTTCCCATCGCGATGCAGGCGCTCAGCGGCGAGCAGCTCGAAGAGCAAGGGGTGGCGTCGGCGAGTGACGTCTTGAACCTATTTGCAAATGTGGGGACGAACGCGAGTTCCGACATAAATGTTGGCTTTACAATTCGAGGCGTTGGAACCAATAACTTTCACGTTAATGCGGTGAGTGCAGTAGGTGTTTACCAGGATGAAATTTCACTCGCGTCCCCATTTAACAGCGTTCTAGGGTTATATGATATGGAGCGTGTCGAAGTGCTCCGGGGGCCACAGAACACCCTCTACGGCCGAAACACCACCGGTGGTGCCGTTAATTACATTACCCAGCAGCCTGACGTTGGCGGGGGTGTCAATGGATTTATTAAGGGCGGTTACGGCAACTACAATCAGACAGACCTTGACGGCGCGATTGGCGTTCCTCTGGGAGAAACAGCGGCCTTGCGCGCTGCGTTCCAAGTCAATCAGCGAGATGGCTTATTTGAAGATGTATTAACGGGTCGTGAGTACTCGGATCAAGACCGAGTTTCTGGCAGAGTCACTTTCGCCTGGGAGCCTTCAGATACCACTGACATCAAATTTAACGTTCACTACGGCAATAGCGACGCGAACCCACGTGCGCCTAAGACGCAGGGTACATTGGATCCAGATTCAGCCGCCGCTGCAATCGGCGCGCCTCCGGCTCCGCCAATTCCTTTGTGTGACGACCTCTCATCAGTCAATAACTTCGAAGCCCCTAGCAACTGCAGCGACCCTTATGGGTTCGTAGGCTCCGTTCTACCTAACGGTAATCCCACCGACTGGGATCAGGTATACAGCGCGGCGCCATCACGTTCGGAAGTGGAATTAAAAGGAACTTATTTGCGTATTGCCCATGCATTCGAAAACATGGACTTCACCTCGATCAGTGCATACGACGAGACCGATGTGCAGTTCAACGAGGACAACGGTGGCACTCCAAACATCACCTTGTACCCGATGCAGGATGCCAGTTACGAGCAGTTTTCTCAGGAGTTCCGACTGTCAGGTGAGACGGGGAGTACTCGCTGGCTGGCGGGCTTGGGCTACTTCCGCGAAGAGTCTGACCTGGGAACGAATGTGCGTCGCGGCGGGCGAAATGTAGCGACTTCATCGTTCCTGCAACAAGAAAACGAGATGCTGTCAGCCTATGGGCAGGCGGACTATGAATTTGGTGATGATTTTACTTTAACTTTCGGATTGCGCTACACCGACGAAACTATTGAGGGTGACAACCGATTTTCGGCGGCTCCCGCCGGCCCTGATGTGCCATCAGACACGTTTCTCACCAACGAAATGATGCGTAGTGCAACCACCGTGGGAGGCGTTGGGCTCAATGGTGCGCCGGTTACGCGTGTTGGAGAGTGTCCTCC
>CBFHHJ010000014.1:0-22690 GCA_965655505.1 Luminiphilus sp. | reverse complement strand
GACCCCGTTGTGTTCACAGGAATTATCGAAGCCGTTGGCGAAATAGCAGCCATGGAGCCCGCCGGTGGCGATTTGCGGCTGCGCATTCGCACGGGCAAATTGGGGCTGGACGACGTACAGCTTGGCGACAGTATCGCGACAAGCGGAGTCTGCCTGACGGTCACTGAATTGCCCGGCGACGGATACTGGGCCGATGTCTCTCTGGAGACATTGAATTTTACCACGCTAGCAGATCGAAAGCCCGGCGATCGGGTCAACTTAGAGAAGTCGTTAACGCCGACTGCGCGGATGGGTGGCCACATTGTTAGCGGGCACGTCGATGGGGTCGGTGAAGTCCGATCAGTTACGCGGGAGGGGCGTTCGTGGCGCTATGTCATTGCTGCACCCGAATCCTTGGCCAAATACATCGCCCATAAAGGTAGCATCACTATTGATGGTACGAGTTTGACGGTGAATGCGGTGAGCGGCTGCGAGTTCGACCTCAATATTATTCCCCAGACATTTGAGGAGACGGTCTTCTCTGATTACGCCGTGGGTACTCGGGTCAATCTTGAGGTTGATGTGATCGCACGCTACCTCGAGCGCTTGCTGATGGGTGACGAGGCAGCGTTGGGAAAAGGACTGACCATGGACTCATTACGCGAGGCGGGATACGTCAATGACTGATACAAACACCTTCAGCAGCACCGAGGACCTCATCAGCCACCTGCGCCATGGTCGTATGGTTTTGATGCTGGTCGATGATAGCGAGGGCAGTGCAACGGGTATCGTTTTGATGGCTGCAGAATTGTGCGAGCCCGAGCACATCACCTTTATGGCGCGCCAAGCCCGCGGATTGGTCTGCCTTGGTATGACATCGGCGCGATGTCGTCAGCTCAATTTACCACTGATGGTTGAGAGTCAGAATGACTCGGCACCCTTTACCCTCTCGATCGAGGCCGCAACCGGTATCGATACGGGTATCTCGGCAGTTGATCGGGCCCGAACCGTGCGCGTTGCGGTAGACCCTGAAACCGTTGCTCAGGACCTTGTGCAGCCTGGCCATATTTTTCCGGTTGCCGCGACCGCTGGCGGCGTGTTGTCCCGCCCTGATAAAGCCGAGGCTGGAACTGACTTGACCAGCCTTGCGGGGCTTTTGCCCGCAGCGGTGTTTACTGAGGTATTAGATCAAGCGGGTGACATCGCCCGCGGTGACGCTTTACTGCAGTTTGCCGAAACTCATGACTTACCCGTTGGGCGTGTTTCTGATTTGGTAAACTATCGGCTCGCGAATGAGCGAACCATCGAGCGTGTGAAGTCCGGTTTTATCGAAACGGCTCATGGGAAAATGGAACTCAGTGTGTTCCGCGAGACCCACAATGGTACGGTGCATCTTGCCCTCACCCGTGGAGAGATCGATAAAAATAAGCCGACTCTGGTGCGAGTGCATACAACGTCGGTATTCCGCGATCTAATCGGTACGACCTTAGAGGGTCAGGTGAGTTGGACTTTCGATCGCTGTTTAGCAGCGATTTCTGAGGCGGACCGCGGTGTACTGGTGCTCATTACCCGACCTGAGACGGCAACGGGACTGCTGGCAAGCGTCGATCGTTTGCTGAGCCCCGAGGCGCCGCAGGTGGCATCGGCGAAAGAGAGCTATGCCTCGGTGGGATTGGGCGCTCAGATACTCAATGAACTGGGGGTGGGTCAAATTCGCCTCTTAGGTGCGCCACTCACGTACAATGCATTGTCGGGCTTCGGTCTAGAGGTGATTGAGTTCGCCTTTCCCGAGTAATTCTCCCGAGTAATGGGCGGCACGAAAGTCGTAATGCCACGAATAATTTGATAGCACGAATAACTTGATAGCACGAATAACTTTACAGTACGAATAACTTTATAGAGAGAGCCAGGAGAAACCGATGAGTATCCAGGGAATTCGCACAACGGAAGGCACTTTGGGCGCCAATCAGGGAAAATACGTGCTTGTTGTGGCGCGCTGGAACAGTTTTGTAGTTGAGCACTTACTTGAGGGCGCTATCGATACCTTGCGTCGCCACGGTATTGCCGACGAACAATTACAGATCGTTCGCGTGCCTGGCGCTTTCGAAATCCCGCTTGCCTGCCAACATATTGCAAGTCGGCCCGATTGCGATGCCATCATTGCGTTGGGTGCGGTCATTCGAGGCGGTACCCCGCATTTTGAACACGTGGCGGGGGAGTGCACCAAGGGCTTGGCGCAAGTACAAATGGAAACCGGCAAGCCGATCTCGTTCGGTGTATTGACCGTTGATTCCATCGAGCAGGCCATTGAGCGCTCGGGAACCAAGGCGGGTAACAAAGGCGCCGAGGCTGCCATGAGCGCGCTGGAGATGGTGAGTCTGCTAGCCAACCTCAACCAGTAATGGGTGTTGTAAACCCACTGGCGGCGCAGCGTCGCCGGGCCCGACATTATGCATTACAAGGTCTCTATCAGTGGTCGATGAGCCATGCTGCCGTGAGCGAAATCGAGGCAGAGTTCCGCGTTGATAATGATTTCAGTAACGTCGATGGCGAGTACTTCAACGCGCTGCTCGTGGGCACCTCCGAGAATGCGGCCGACTTGGACGCGCTGTACATCGATAAGCTTGATCGTGAGCTCAATGAACTCGATCCCATCGAACGTGCCTTGTTGCGCATGGGTGTTTTTGAGCTTCGCGACCGGATCGACGTGCCCTATAAGGTTGTTATCAATGAAGCGGTGGCCTTGGCGAAGAAATTTGGTGCTACCGATAGTTTCCGTTACGTCAATGGCGTACTCGATAAGGTGGCACGTGACCTGCGCCAGCTTGAGATTGCGGCCGAGGGTTGACCGACGCCGGAGTTCCTAGCCGTGGCACATTCCGAGTTTGATTTAATTTATCGTTATTTGGCGTCCTTTGGGACGGGTCCAAATACCGTGCTCGGCGTGGGTGACGATGCGGCGGTGATGTCAGTACCGGCAGGTCACGAGCTGTTGGTATCCAGCGACACCCAAGTCGAAGGTGTTCATTTTTTTCCAGATACACTGCCCGAAAATCTCGCCTACCGCGTCGTCTCGGCTGCCGCCAGTGATCTAGCCGCTATGGGTGCCACGCCGCTCGGTATGACCCTATCGTTGACGCTACCCGAGGCTGATGAACTCTGGTTACACAGTTTTTCCATGGGGCTTGGGGCAGTGGTCTCCGATTTATCGTTGCCGCTGGTGGGCGGCGATGTGACCCGTGGCAGCCTGACCTTGGGTGTGACCGTGCTCGGGCACAGTCCGGTTGGGGCGTGGGTGCCGCGCACCGGCGCACAAGTCGGAGACTGGCTGTGTGTATCGGGTTCAATTGGAGATGCAGCCTGTGCGCTGGCGTTGATGTCCGGTGAACTCACCGATCTTGACTGCTTGGATCCGGATGACGAGCAGTATTTGGAGCAACGCTTTTACCGCCCAACACCGCGACTGGCACTGGCAGATTGGCTTCGCCAGACGGCCACAGCATGCATTGATGTTTCCGATGGCCTGCTGGCTGATTGCGGCCACATAGGTCGTGCATCAGGTGTTGGTTGTCGTATCGATGCGACGAAAGTTCCGTTATCTGCGAGTCTAAGTAAGTTGCCGGGCGAGCAGGCGCTGCGTTGGGCGCTCACAGGCGGTGACGACTATGAGCTGGTGATGACTGTCCCCGAAGGGACACCGCTACCGGACGGTATTACGCAGATCGGTCAGGTGACCGACGACGATGGGGTCACATGCACGGGATATTCAGGGGATGATCTGGTGTCAAAGGACCAGGGGTATGACCATTTCCGGGGCTGATACAGGGGTTGATAAAGAGTCTGATTCAGGATCTGATGCACGGTCTGATTCAGGGGCTGGCCGGACTGAGACACCAGCGACGGAGGTGGCAAAGCCCAGCTTCGGGAAGACGCTGGGATCACCTGCGCTGCTGCTCGCTTCAGGGTTCGTTAGCGGTTTGTCCCCGGTTGCCCCGGGCACAGCAGGGAGTTTGGTGACCATTCCATTGGCTTGGTGGTTGATTGGATTAGGTACGCCGCAATTGTTGGCTGCCACGTCGATAATCTTCTTGCTGGGAGTGTGGTCTTCAGGCATTGCTGGCAAGGCTTGGGGAAAAGTCGATCACGGGGCAATTGTCATCGACGAGGTTGCGGGTCAACTACTGACCTTTGCGGTGCCCCTGGTGTTGGTACCAGGCTTCTCTCCTGATAGTGCGTTTCTCCTTGCGGGTTTCGTACTCTTTCGGCTTTTCGATATCGTAAAGCCATGGCCTGCCCGATATTTTGATCTCCATTGCAAGAACGCTTGGGGCGTCATGCTGGATGACATCGCAGCGGGGCTGATGGCGGGCATTGTGCTCATGCCGCTCGTACTACTGAGCTGAAGCCTGACGTTGGGGTGTAACTACCTTGCTCAGTTGAGCCGGCGTACGATCTGCGTAGCGAGGTTAGCAAGCTGCGCACCTTGTTCATGAAAAGGCGCGATCTCGTTAAGCGCCTGATCCAGAAGGTCTTCCGCGTGAGTTCGCGCGGCATCTAGTCCGAGACAACTCACATAGGTAGATTTGTTCACCGCTTCATCTTTGCCCGCAGTCTTACCCAACTCGCTGCTTGATTGCGTCACATCAAGTACGTCGTCGATGATTTGGAAGGCGAGACCAATACCTTCGGCAAAGCGCTGGAGACGCGCGTAGCTGTCTTCGTCGGCTTGACCGCAAACAGCTCCTGCGAGCACAGCTGCGCGAATGAGCGCGCCGGTCTTCTGTCGGTGGATCTGCTGTAGTGCCTCGAGGCTGACCTGTTGGTTTTCGGCGGTCATATCCATGGCCTGACCACCTACCATGCCGCCAAATCCGACGGCATCAGCAATGAGGGCAATAAGACGCACCCGCTGATCGGCTGATAACGTTGTTTCACTTGCGATGGCGCCAAAAGCCGCGGCCTGAAGCCCATCACCGACCAAGATGGCTGTGGCCTCGTCAAAGGCTTTGTGAACCGTGGGCTTGCCACGACGGAGGTCGTCGTTATCCATCGCCGGCAAGTCATCATGAACTAATGAGTAGCTGTGCAACCACTCGATGGCAGTTGATACTGTCATGAGTCCGGTGCTTCCGCTCACATCTGCCTGCACGGCAGAATAGGCGGCACGGGTTAACTTCGAGCGAATCTGCTTTCCCGGGTTGCTAAGTACGTACTCAGTGGCTGCGACCAATCGCGCATCGTTACTGTGCAGCAAGCGGGCAAGTGGATCGCTGTTGGTCATTCGTCGAGAGCCTGAAGCTCTCCATCAGCGGTTACCATAGCAACGCGCTGTTCAGCGGCCTCAAGGGTTTGGCTCGCTTCGCCAACCAACTTCATTCCTTGCTCGTAGAGTGCCAGAGACTCTTCAAGGGATACATTTGGATCCTCGAGCTTTTCTACCAGCGTGCCCAAGGCCGTCATTTGTTGCTCGAGGCTGCCCGCACTTTGTTTGTCATCGGTGTCTTTGGTCAATTGCTGTTACTCCTGCTCGCCGCTGATTTGGGTGTCGAACGATGAAGAGACGTCTGTTAAATGTTGATGGCCGCTAGCGGATAAGAGCGATTGATTCCTGCGTTGAAGCGGTAACGTTGCCTGCGGCCACAATCGCCTCGGCGGTCAGTCCCGCATCGATGCGATTCTGATCCTGGCTCGCGTGGTCACAGAACTGATCCGGTATGCCAATTCGTCGCACTGAGCACTCTATTCCATGACGATCTAGTAGCTCGCTGACGGCGCTGCCTGCACCACCGGCTAGAGCGTTTTCTTCAACGGTCACAATGCGCTCATGACTTTGCGCAATCTCAAGCACCAGCGCTTCATCGAGTGGTTTGACCCAGCGCATGTCGATGAGTGTGGCGCCCAGTTCCTCTGCAGCGCGACGGGCTTCGGACAACAAAACCCCGAAGTTGAGAATGGCTACTTGTGCCCCTCGCTGCAGTACGATTCCTTTGCCGATTTCCAATTGGGACATGTCTTCAGCGATCAAGGCACCCGGCCCGTTGCCCCGTGGATAACGCACCGCTGCAGGCCCCTTATGTTCGAAGCATGTGTACAGCATTTGCCGGCATTCATTTTCATCAGACGGGCACGCAATCACCATATTGGGCACGCAGCGCATATAACTGAGATCAAACACGCCGTGGTGCGTGGCGCCATCTTGCCCAACCAGGCCTGCCCGATCGATTGCAAAGGTGACGTCGAGGTTCTGCAGGGCCACATCATGGATCAATTGGTCGTAGGCCCGCTGCAGGAAGGTCGAGTAGATCGCTACTACCGGTTTCATACCGTCACACGCGAGACCTGCTGCAAGGGTTACCGAGTGCTGCTCGGCAATCGCGACGTCGAAATAGCGGTCAGGGAAAGTCTCAGCAAACTGCACCATGCCCGAGCCTTCGCACATGGCGGGTGTGATACCGATCAATTGGTCGTTCTTGGCAGCCATGTCGCACAGCCATCGACCGAACACGTCTTGGTATTTGGGCGGCTTTACTGGCGCTGGGGTTTGCGCCTTGGTGTCAGTTGGTTTGACTTCAATTTTGTTGATCGCGTGGTAGCCAACGGGATCTTGCTCTGCAGGTTCAAACCCTTTGCCTTTAACGGTTCGTATGTGCAGAAGTTGAGGTCCTTTAAGTTCAACCATCGCTCGCAAGGTTTGAACCAACTGCGGTAGGTTATGGCCGTCGAGAGGACCCACATAGTTAAAGCCCAATTCCTCAAACAACATGCCCGGTGCCACGAGGCTCTTCCACTGTTCTTCGGTTTTCTTGGCGACCTCCCAGGCGGTGCGGACGTGTTCAAGAATTCGCTTGGATCCCTCGCGGAGCGAGATATAGGTAGGGCTCGCCCATATTTTGGCGAAATAGGTGGCTAGACCGCCGGTGTTGTGGCCAATGGACATTTGGTTGTCGTTGAGGATGACCAGCAGGTTGGGGCGAACATGTCCCGCATGCGCCAGTGCCTCAAAAGCCATGCCGCCCGTGATAGCACCGTCGCCAATCACCGCCACGGACTTGCGGCTAAGTCCTTGCTTCTCGGCTGCAATTGCCATGCCCATCGCGGCCGAGATACTGGTGGAGGAGTGGCCAACCCCAAAAGTATCGAACTCACTTTCGGAACGCTTGGGGAAGCCAGACAGTCCACTCTGTTGCCGGATGCTGTTCATCCGCTGCCGTCGCTCGGTCAGAATTTTGTGGGGATACGTTTGATGCCCAACATCCCAGACAATGCGGTCGTCGGGTGTGTTGAGCACGTGATGCAGTGCGATGGTCAGCTCGACGACCCCAAGACCCGCGCCGAAATGTCCGCCCGTCGCTCCAACGCTATACAGCAAGAAGTATCTGATCTCATCGGCCAACTCGACCAACTGCTCCTCTGACATGGCAGCGAGTTGTTTGCGATCGCGATCGATCTCATCAAGCAAGGGAGTCGTCGGTGCGGAAGTTGGGAACGCTCTAATCATCCAAGAATAATAACCCAACTTATGCCGATGAGAGACCCCCCTTAACGTTATCCAGTTAGTTGCCCATCGTGAGGGGTTGCACGGCACGTCGCAGCGCCGTATCGATCAGCTGGTAACCCGCCTCGGTGGGCGTACGACCGTCTGGCCAGAACAGGTGTGGGTCGGGTGTGCCGTCGCTCCGCGCTAGCGCGTTGCCCAGGTCAAGTAGATAGATGCCGGGGCGCTGCCCAGCCCAGTCTTGCAGTGACTGTTGAAAAGCCTGCCGCGCCTCCGCCATGCCATAATTCGCGGGGGTGCGCAGCGGTAGCATGATGGCCAAATGGGGTGTCACTCCCAAGTAATCCCTGCGTTGGTCGATGACCTCTAGGGCTGCCAGTGATTCTTCGGGATAGACGTAGGCGTCCTCCGCTTCCAGAAAAATCACCGTTGCACGAGGTTAGTAGTAGGCCACCGTGCGCTGGAAGCATTCGGCAATGCCGGGTGGGTGGAGACGCTGCGATGTGCGCACAATCGTGTCGCGGGCGTTTATTCGACGCGGAGGCTGTCGCCAGTCCCACAAGAGTTCAGAGCCAATCAATAATATGCCGTCGTCGGGAATTGGCGACAGGCCATCTGCCTGCTCTAGCTGTTCGGTAATTTCCGGACAATCCGCGTACCAAGCGCTGTCATGCTTGGTGTAGACCCGAAATGCACCGATTACAACCGGTAGCATTAGGATGATGAGGCACAACCCTAGCAGTAGATCGCGTGAGGTCATGGGGTCATTACCCGCTTAAGTGACTGCGTTTAAGTGTGATGGAGTTCACGTTGTCCGCCCATATATCAACTATCGGTCGATCAATGACCCGATTGTGTCACTATTTTCAGCAAAAAGCGTCGGTCGTGGGGTAAAGTTCTCTCATGCTCTATCAACGTAAAATCGCGCGCGCCGAGGTTCTTGCAGCCAAGTTGGAGTTCCAGCTCCAGCAGGGGCGGTATGCACTCGTCAGCGTACAGGCGATGGGTATTGTTGCGACCACACTCCTACTGTGGTTCCAAATGCCCCGGTCTGCGATGCTCGGCTGGGCGATGGCAATGTTGGTGCTGTTACTGGTTCGCTCAATCAGAATGTCGAGGGCGCTGACTAAAGAGCGGTATCACGCTCATGCAGTGTCGGTATTTTGGGAACTGTTGCTCGGGGCGATGTGGTCTGGAGCCGCTTGGTCGATTTCGGTTTATTGGCTCAATCTCTACTTGTCTAACCAAGCCTTTGACTTGCTGCTCCTGGTGGTCACCGTTGTCAGTGTCGCCACCATTGCTGTGACGTCGGTGGTTCGCGAGGTGTATTTGGCCCAGTTGTTTACCACGTTAATCCCCATCGCTAGCTTGCTCGCCTGGGAGTACGAAGCACGCCCTTCCAATCTGGTGATGGCGGTTTTGCTGACAGGACTGGCGCTTCTGATGGCGTTAGTCAGTGGTTGGATGAGTCGCTCGTTTGGCCAAATGGTGGAGTCTCGCCTCGAGCACAAAGCCATGACTGAGGATTTTGCAGGTCTATCAGAGAGCTTACGTCTCCGTAATATCCAGTTGCAGGAGGCTCGCAAGCAGCTCACCGATATCGCCAACGTTGATGCGCTCACGGGGTTACGGAACCGAAGAGGTGCGAATCGCGCCTTCGAGACTGAGATGAGTCGCGCAAAACGTGCGGGGACATCCCTGGCTTTCATTATGATCGATGTGGATTATTTCAAGCTTTATAACGACACCTACGGGCATCCAGCGGGGGATGAAGTCCTGCAGCGGGTCGCTGAGGTGTTGTTGGCAATTACCGCTCGCGCGGGTGAGGTGGCGGTGCGAATGGGCGGAGAAGAATTCTTACTCTTGCTACCGGGTTCTACAGAGGGTGATGCGGTAAGTACGGCGGAGCAGGTCAAGCAGCGTGTTGAGGCGCTCAAAAAACCCCACGAATCGTCCCCAAATGACACTATTCTCACCGTGAGTCAGGGTGTGGTTGCGGTTGTGCCAGACATGCACACATCCATCCGGGACTTACTTGAGGCCGCCGACAGGGCGCTCTATGCGAGTAAGGAGCAAGGACGCAACACGATTACGTTGTCTACATATCAGCCAATGAGCATAACTACGTCGGGCGGCACAACGTTTGGAAGCACAGCGTAGGCTGCGGCCAGCCCGGCGTTACTCGTCAAGATAGCGTCGCATGCGCGACAACTGGCGACGTTCGTGTTTGTCGGGCCGGTTTTCGGGGCGTGCCATAGAACCCGCAGCTTTTCGTGCCGCTGCCGCCCGTTGTCGCCGCTCTATGCTCGAATCGGTTTCTGCATAGAGTGATTGTGCGATCGCTGCAGAGCGGCGCTGATCACTAACCTCTAATACGCGCACTTCTTTTTCATCCCAGCCTTGGCGGATGACCAACAGGTCACCCGGGCTAATTTCTTTGGATACTTTGAGGCGTTGGCCTCCAAGGTGCACCTTGCCACCTTCAATTGCAGCCTTGGCGAGCGAGCGGGTTTTAAAGAATCGCGCCGCCCATAGCCATTTGTCGATGCGTAATTTCCCTGCCATCGCCGATTCAGAGCCCGTCTCCTTAGATTTAGTCATGACGGGGAATGTCTCCATAAATCTCGTCGAAATGATGTATGGCGGGATAGTGGGTAGCGCTTCGAAGGGGTTTCGAACTGTCCGGTTGTCGCAGGGTGATGAGGTGTTCCACTCCAAACTTTTCGGCGGCAGCGAGTACGGGCTCTGAATCATCAATAAATAGCGTGCGGTCGGGTGAAAATGGGTGTGCCGCCATCAGTGCGGACCAGAACTGCGGGGATTCTTTGGGTGCCGCGAACTGATGGGAGGTAAATATCCGGTCAAACCACGGTGACAGATCTATCTGCTCGAGTTTGATCGCGAGGGTATCGGGGTGTGCGTTGGTAATCAGAACCACATCGCAATGACTCGCTTTTAATCGTTCGAGAAATGCTTGGGCCTCGGGTCGCCAGTCGACGCCTTCTGCGACAGTCCGCTTGAGATCAGCGACGCTGAAACCGAGTTCCTGAGACCAAAAGTCGAGGCAGTACCAATTTAGCTTGCCCGCTTCCCGCGCAAAGATGGGTGCGAGTTGTGCTGTCGCCTCGGCAACCGAGATGCCGCGATGACTCGCAAGCGTTTCGGGAATGGTCTCCAGCCAAAATACATTATCAAACTGCAGATCAAGCAAGGTGCCATCCATATCCAGTAATACGGTATCAATCTGACGCCACTCTATTTGGGTAACTGATTGGCAATTTGCGATGGTGAGTGCCATGGAGGGTGGTAACCTAGGACCATGTCCTTATCTGCTGAAAATTTACCGTCACTGCCCGAGTCCTTGCGCGCTTCACTGGCGCTGCCAGAGCGTTTGATTGCCGATCTCATTGAGATGCTCGAGCGGGTCGACGGCCTGCTACTCGAGCACTATAACAACACTGACCCTCTCGCGGTGATGCGAAAGGCGGATGACAGCCCAGTAACGCGCGCTGATGAAGATGCTCACCAAGCCATTGAGGCGGACTTAAACCGCCTTACACCGGATATTCCAGTGTTGTCAGAAGAGTCGCCCGACGAGCAGGTCGCCGATCGCCTGACATGGCCTGCCTGTTGGGTGGTAGACCCGCTGGACGGCACTAAAGAGTTCATTGGTCGCACCGATGAGTTCTCAATCAACATTGCCCTGGTCGTGGACGATCGCCCTGTGCTGGGGTTGATTTCGGTGCCGGTGCGCGCCCATCACTACATCGGGATTCCCGGGCAGGGCGCGTGGGTTGTAAAAAGCGGTGAGGTCACAGCGCTGCGGGGGATTCAGGTGGACACTGAAAAGCCTGTCGGTGTGTTGGCGAGTAAACGGCATCACCCCAAGAAGGTCGAGGCGGTGCTCTCGAAGCTGTTGTCGGTGGGTGACGGTGTTGTGCGTATCAACGCGGGCAGCGCCTTGAAGTTTTGCGCGCTGGTAGAGGGTGAGGCAGTGATTTATCCGCGGACTTCACCCTGCTACGAATGGGACGTGGCCGCGGGGGACGCGCTCGTTCATGGCGCTGGTGGCTTTCTGGTCGACGGAGCGGGTGAGACGCTGCGCTATAACCGGCGCGAAAGTCTGCTGGTCGAGCACTTTATTGCCGGCACTGACAGCAGTGTCGACTGGGTGGCGCTACTTTCCTGACAAAATCGGCTTGTCAGCCACTGTGCCAAGAGGTAACTTCCCGATGACTCGACGAGGTGGCTAGGCAAATGGCAAACGACGGAGGTGATGCAGCGAATCAGGATATGACCCCTGCAATGCGCCTGATGACCCTGCAGGTGCGCCATAAAGCCCTCGATGCCAAGATCAGCCAGATGCAAACCTTGCCGTATCAGAACCAACTGTTGATTCAGCGTCTCAAGAAAGAAAAGCTCAGCCTCAAAGACGCGATCGAACGTCTTAAGGATGACATGATCCCCGACCTAAATGCTTAAAGGTTTTTCAGCCTTAAGCCGCTGAGGCACCCTCGAGGGCCAGCAACCAGCGCTTTCGCTCGAGCCCCCCTGCAAACCCCGTCAATTTTCCCGTCGTGCCGATGACTCGGTGGCAGGGAACGACAATAGACAGTGGATTCTTGCCGGTCGCACCACCCACCGCTCGAGCACCGTTTGGCTTGCCGAGTTGTTTGGCCAAGACTCCATATGTTGTCGTAGCCCCATAGGGGATTTCCAATAGTTGCGACCAAACTGATTGCTGGTATGGCGTGCCCTCGGGTGCAAGCGGCAGATCGAACGACCGGCGTTTTCCCTGTAGGTAGGCTTCAAGCTGTTGGGCGGCTTTATCGAGAATCGGGCTTGTAGGGTGGACTGGTGCTGAGTCATAGCCAGCTTGCTCTGGCCATCGAATAGCGCTGAGACCTGCCGGCGTAGCTTCGAGCATCAATACACCCAGCTGAGTTGGCAGTAACCGCTGAAAGACCGTGGTCTCAGGCATCGTTATTTGTCCTATCGTCTGCTGTTGAGCCAATCAAGCCACAGGCGTGAGCCGCGAAACCCGCGCCCGCTTGGCCATACAGATTAAAGGCTGAAATGCCAACCTCTGACATTTCCTGGGCGTGCCCCTCATGGCGCACAACCGCCGCAATTTCACCGCGATAACCCATCGATCTCAGCAGTTCAGCAACCAACATGTTCTCGTGGTGGTTGGTCAGCGCCAACATAACCAGTTCAATGTCACTGAAGCGCACCCGATACCAGAAGTCAGGATCAGAGGCATCCGCATGCACCACCCGTCGTTGCTGTGAGCGATGAACCGCGACCTGGCTCGCGATGGATTCCACCCCCAAAATGCCATGCCCGTGGGTTGGCGCGAGCGCTTCGTACGCACCGGTGCCAACTCGCCCCATACCGAGGATGATAATCCTCGCGTCATCGGTGGGCTCGAATCCCTGCATCAATTGATTCGACTGAAATTTGAGCAGACGATCACGATGCCTGAAGTAAAAGTTGTGGGTGGCGGACGACATAGGCGCAGCGACAATAAAACTGACCGCTATGGCGATGGACAGTGCGGCGTTCCATTCGGGCTTGACCCAATTGGCAGCTGCGGCGACCGAGATCACAATGAGGCCAAACTCGCTATGGTTGCTCAACGCACCCGAGGCCAGCACGGCGGTTCGCGGGCTGGTGTGAAATCGTGTCATCAGTGGGTAGTAAAGGAACGGCTTCGCTGCAGCGAGGAGGCCAATGACTATCGCGAGGAAAATCAGCGTGGGCGATGGCCAGCCGCTCAGGCCAATCGATAGGAAAAAGCCCACCAAAAACAAATCTTTCAGTTGGATTAGATTACCCGCCATGGCTTTGGATTTTGGGTGTCCTGCCAACACTGCGCCTACCAAGAGCGCACCCAGGTCGCCCTTTACGCCCACGAGTTCCGAGACCTGCCCAGCGCCAATTGCGAGGGCGAGCCCGAGTAGTGTCAGCAGTTCCCCATATCCCGCAATCGACAATAACTTGAGGATTGCCGGCCTCAAAGGAACAATCAGTAGCAAGCCCAGCGCATAGATGGTCGGCACTTTGCCGGCTGAGAGCGCGAGAAAGCCAACGGCAACGAGGTCCTGCACAATCAAAATGCCAATGGCCAGCGCAGCATGACCTGATTGGGTTTCGCCCCGTTCCTGCATAGTTTGGATGACAAACACCGTGCTGGAGAAGGTGAGGGCAAAGGCAACAATGCCGGCACCCATGAGTGTCAATTCGAGCCCTGGAAGTAGTGCTGACAACCCCATTAAGAGCAAGAACATCACCACTTGAGTGACGAACATGTGCGCCAGGGTTGTGCCCCAGACTTTGGTCTCAAGGAGTTGGCGAGGGTCCAGCTTTAGCCCAATGGTGAACAGCATGAGCGTGATGCCGAGTTCGGCAAGGATCTCAAGCAGTGGGCCACTTTCCATGCTGAGCTCATGCAAAACAAAACCGGCGGCGAGATACCCAATCAGCGCTGGAAAGCCGATTGCTCGGCTCGCCATGCCGCAGAGAAGCGCGACACCAATGATGATGGGCTCAAGTAACTGCACGTGAATCATCCCGATTGCTGGGTTGTTTGAGTAAGGCAATTGCCGCCAAGACTAACAAAGCGAGTTCGAGCAGGGGAAGCAGAAGCCCTAATCCTGTCGCACCCGGTAGTTGGAAAATCGCCGTGGTGGTGACCACAATGGTGAGCACCAGAGAAAGTCGCTCGCTGCCCATCAACCCCAATGCCAGCAGCAGCAAAATAGCGCCGCGCCCTGCATCGACTAGGACAGGCATACTCAAGGGCTCAAGCCAGAGCATCGCGATACGGAGGGTTCCGATGGCAAGCGCGAGGTAACTGGCGATTAAGCGCGTTGCGGGTCCGTTGAGACCTCGAAGTCGGTACAGATCGCTCACGGTGTCGCACTCGGCAATTTTTTCCGCCATCGTCTCCGCCAACACGCTGATCGCGCTGGCTGATAGATGGTTGGCAGTCCTCGTTGGTTTACCATGGTGGCGTACCGGGTTGGCGTCGATAACCCATTGGGTTGAGCGCGACGCAGTTGGCGAAAACGAACCAGTGCACAATCTCGTCTACCGTGCCTAGGGTTCTAGATCGTATGGTCTATGATCCAATGTCCTATGGTCCAATATACAGGCTAGCTTAATCTGATTTCGGCACCGCGTCTTTCCAGCTTTCCAGTGTTGTGATCGCAGCTTTGGATCGGGGCGAGAGAGGGCGATGCAAGGGGAGTGTTACGCGAGACCCGTGATCCGGCAATTTTTTCTTTCATGTCGTAGCACCCCATGTGCTTACGTAATTACAACGGTTCGGTTGGTGCCGCTCTGATGACTACTCTCGATATTTTGCGTTTGCTTGCTTCGGGGAAGCCGGTTGGGCTCAACAAGCTTGCGATCATGGCTGAAACTGATGTGGGTGCAATACAAGCTGCGATTGACGATTTGCGTGCCCTGGGTATTCCTGTTGAATATCGCGCGCAGTCTGCAGCAGACACTAACGGCAGCACCGAGCAAAAAAGTAGTAAGCTCCCTGCTGGCGCAGGTGTTGAAGTTTGCCTCCTTGAACCGCTTGATTTACTCAATCCAGACGCGATCTTGCGGGCGGGAGGAGGGCTTCTTGAGGGTTTAACGCGACTGACCGTTGAGCTCGATCCGGGGTCGACCAATGAAACCATCACTCGGGAGGCGCAATCGAGCAGCATCCACGGCGTTGCGTTGTTCGCGGAGCGGCAATCGGCGGGGCAGGGGCGGCTCGGCCGTCCTTGGGTGAGCCCTTTAGCCGGTAACCAATATCTCTCGATCGGTTGGCAGTTCGATGCGGGTATTGCCGCCATGCAGGGGTTGAGCCTTGCTATCGGGGCGGCACTTGCGGAACAACTCGAGCGCGTCTGGGGGTGTGCCATCCAACTCAAATGGCCTAACGATATTTATGCGAATGGTCGTAAGCTGGCGGGCATCTTGATCAACGTGATCGGACAGGGTGACGGACCGGCAACGGCGGTGATTGGTGTGGGCCTCAACGTGAAGATGCCTCACGCAGCGGCTTCGGAAATCGATCAGCCCTGGACAGATCTGTCGACCGTTGTATCAACACCGATCACCCGCAGCGAGGTCGCAGCGGTCATGTTGTCCGCGATTTTTCCTCTCTTAAGTAACTACCAGTCGGTTGGCTTTAGCGGCTGGCGAGAGCGATGGTCGAAGCGGGATTTGCTGTATGGCTGCCCCGTCGCGGTTCAGGGTAGAGTGTCGTTGGAAGGCATCGCGGACGGTGTCGATGAAACGGGTTCTTTGATGATTCGAACAGCGACAGGTCGCGAGACGGTGTTGGCGGGAGATGTATCCCTGCGCAAGGTGTCGTCGTGACGGTGTTGCTCGTTGACGTGGGTAACACTGCACTGAAGTGGTGTGAACTTAAATCCGCAGCTTATCAAGGCGAATCGGCGAGTAATGCTGACTTCTTCACCCGCGTGAACCGGTGTGCCCGAGATCCACAGGCGTTTATAGCCGACGTGACAGAACGACAGCTCACCGTATCGCAGGTCTGGGTTGGCAGTGTCGCGAGTGCCGAGTTCGATGAGCAGTTTCATACAATGATTGCGGCTGCGCTGTCGGCGCAAGTCCGCTTTGCGCACAGCGAGATTGAGTTTGCTGGGCTAGTCAATAGTTACCAAGAGCCCCAGCGCATGGGCGTTGATCGTTGGCTAGCGATGCTGGCGGCGTGGAAAGACCTTAGCTCGCCGGTTGTGGTTGTGGATGCCGGGACGGCCATCACGATTGATTTGGTGACTGGGAGTGGACAGCACCAAGGAGGCTACATCATTCCGGGCGCTGCGCTCATGGATAGCGCACTGACCCGAGAAACCCAGCGCGTTCGGTATGAGGGTGAGCCTCGGCGTGCCATTGACCCGGGGCGCTCTACTGCCGAGTGTGTCAGCGCTGGGGTCTGGGTTGCAGCGTTTGGTTCTGTTCAGTGGGTAGTTCAGCAATATCCTAACTATCAGGTAATGGTCACCGGCGGCGATGGCGAAGCTCTATTGGAACTGGGATTGAAGGGTGAGTGGCGTCCTAATCTCGTGCTCGAGGGGTTAGCGTTAGTAGCGGCCGCTGACAGTCAGCCTGTTCAGTGATGTGTGGTTTCGCGCACGCTTTTTTCGAATGACTTGCGCCCATAGCAGCGTCGCAGTCGGCGTATATTTTTCGAAACTTTTTGAGAAATACGGTCACGTGAGTTCAGGCAAACAGCTGGGAAACAGCACATGACAGCGCAGCGCACGCAATTTTTCTTCTGGACCAACATCCTGCTACTGGCCTTAGTGCTGGTGGGCTTCGCGCCAACTTTTTATGCAGTACCCACTGAGGTGGTCAGCGAGTTTCCCACTACGCTGATTATTCACGGCGTGGTTCTCAGCCTTTGGTTTGTCTGGCTGGGCATGCAGGTGTCACTGGTGCGCTTGGGTCGGACTACGCAGCACCGAGTTATGGGCAAGATCGGTGCGGTTATCGGTGCGGCAACCATTTTTGCCGGGCCCCTCGCAACGCTGGGGTCAGTCAGTCGACTCAAGGCAAAGGGCTTGGATTGGGATTCCAACATGAGCGATTACCCTGCGCTGGGTATCGAGAGTTGGACCTTCGATGAGTTCGCGCGGATGCTGGTGTTTGGAAATTTTAGTTCGGCGCTGGTATTCGCGGTGTTGTTCGTAGCGGCGGTGGTCTTGCGATCGAAGCCCTTCGAGCACAAGCGTTTAATGACGTTTGCATCTCTGGCGATGATCGCACCTGCTCTAGCGCGCATATCCCGCTGGCCTTATATGGGCGGGGAGGATGGCCCCGTGATTCCTTTGGTGTTGATTGCGCTCTTGCTGTCGGTAGTGATTCACGACAAGGTGATGCTGGGTAAAGTACCGCGGGTGACGTGGGTGTGTTTGGCGACAACCATCCTGATTCAGGCCATTGCAATGGCGATAAGCACCACCGATATCGCTGGCGATTGGGTTCACGCTCTCGCCTAAGGGCTTGGCTTGGTATGTGATCGTGGCTTTCTGTTGTAGCGCTTTCCACATATCGCTGTTATACCGCTTCATTAATGAAGTCCACGTAACAAGATTTAACCAGAAGAGGCTTGGGGTGTGAGTATTGATACATCGCTAATGGCAGCTGACAGCGCTGCATTGTCATCAAGCCTTTACCGCTCATTCGCGCCGCTGTCACTGACCTTAGTCCTAGGCGCTCTGCTGCCTGCTGGCGTGAGTGCTCAGGAGTACCCTGCGGGGGAGCATGACAGTCATGCGAGCCATGAGGACCATGGCAGCCACGAAGATCACCACGATCACCAAGATCAAGAGAACCATGACAGCCACGAGCCCCACAGCACGGTTGGGATTTTTATTGGTGATACCAATGAAGATCGACGAAATGGTTTTACGGTGGGTTTGGAATACGAGTATCGGGTGAGCCAATTGCTCGGCCTTGGTATTACCGCCGAGCACGTTGCCGGTGAGTTTGATACCAATGTGTTTGTGGCGCCAATTGCCCTGCACAGCGGTCCGTGGAAGGTGTATGCCGGTCCGGGCATAGAAGACGGCGAGGAGGGCTCCGAGTTCCTGATGCGTGTGGGACTCGAGTACGGCTTTCATTTCGGCGAATACGAAATTTCTCCGCAGGTCGACGTCGACTTCGTGGACGGTGAGCAGCTCTTTGTATTGGGCGTTGTGTTCGGTATGGAGCTGTGACCACTTCCGCCATCTAGCGATGTCGTTTGTGATGGCCGCGCCGACCTTCACTCCCACCCCTTTGGGTGCTGGCTGATGCATCCCCTGTTCAAACCTGAGCCGCGCTTCTTCTTGCAACAATAAATTCGCAAATCTGCCATGGGATTGTCATCTCCGGTCGTCAAGCTGCGCTTGATCCCGGCGCGACGGTCATGTCTGGTGACATGACATCGAGTGATCAGCCCAGCGCCTGAGTGTGACTCGGAGACAGGCATATGAGTTCAGTGACAGCTTTGCGTTCAGTACGGCCCGGCGAATTTCGAAGTGCACTTGCCAATGAATTTGGCGACTTCATCGAGCGAGAATCCCGGCGGTTTGCACCCGAGGATCGCTTGCGCATAGATCTTCACTGTCACGATCACAACAGCGATAAACCCGACGAACTCTGGGGACGGATTCTAGGTCTGCCCGAAACGTGGCTAAAGACCAAACATCTGGTGAAGTGCCTGCGTGCCAATGGCAGTGACGTCGTGACGATCACCAATCACAACAACGCGCGGTCATGCTGGGACTTGTTAGAGGCCGGCGCAGATGTTTTGGTTGCCGCGGAATTTACCTGCCACTTCCCCGAGATGAATCTGTTCTGTCACGTGCTGGCATACGGTTTTGATCGCGAACAGGAGGCCATCCTCGATGCCAAGCGGGAGGATATCTATGATTTCCTTCGGTTCGCAGCTTCCCACGACATTCCGGTAGTGCTGCCACACCCACTGTATTTTTACTCGCGCAACGAAAACATCGACATGGCGCTGTTCGAAAAGCTGGCCGTCATGTTCCAGCGCTTTGAAGTGCTGAACGGACAGCGGGATGTCTGGCAATCCACGTTGACACTTAATTGGGTTGAAAGCTTGACCCCCATGAAAATCCGCGCCTGGGCCAAGAAACATCAGCTAAACCCCAGGGACTTTGGCGTCGATCCCGACAAGCCCAAAGTACTCACTGGGGGTAGCGACGACCACATGGGTATTTTTGCGGGGCAGTGCGGCTCCTATCTGATGGTGCCTAATCTGCAAGAGCGCTTGAAGACTGAGAAAGCCTCTGCGTTGGCGTTGGAGGCCCTCCGAGCAGGGCGAGTTGCGCCTTACGGCAGCGTCGGAGAGGACCAAAAGCTCAATATCGCGCTGCTTGACTATTTTGCTCAGGTCGCGACGCGGATTGAGGATCCAGGCTTGCTGCGTATCTTGCTCCACCGGGGTGAGACCAAGGACAAATTGGCCTGTTTTGCGATCAGCAACGTTCTTCTAGAGCTACAAAAGCACAAACATTCGAAGAAGTTCTTTGAGTTCATCCATGACGCGTTACAGGGCAAGCGGCCCAATAAATTGCTGAAGTGGAAGGTGCCCAAGAAATATCGGTTCTGCATTGGTTACCTCGAGGAGATCGCCGATAGCCGCAATCATTCACTTGAGTTCTTCGTCGCTACGGTCAATCGGGTCATCGCTGATTTATTTAAAGAGCTGAATAAGCTCATGTTTGCGCGTATCCGCGAGTCAGAGTTGCTGCTCGAGGGAAGCTTCCTGCAGGACCTGTCCACCGAAGATCTGACCCGCAACGTCGAGTTGCCGAGCCAGCTTACCGCCTTGGTGTTCGGGGGCGAGAGTAAATATGCGCGAAGCGGGGATTGCCGAGTTCGCAAATTGGTGGGTCAGGTCTCGTTTCCAGCTATGATTTCAATGGTGCTCAACGGCGCCAGCATGGCGAGCACCCGCGCCCTTTATCAGAACCGAGAGTTTCTCAATGACTTTGCGGCCCACTTGGGCGTGAATCAGCACGAATGCCGCGCGCTGCACCTGACCGATACCCTATTTGATAAGAACGGTGTTTCTCGATCTTTGGAGGGCAAGCTCCGCCAGGTTCAGAAGAACGATATCGCCATCGATTTTCTTGTCTGTCATGAGTCTGCCGAGGCGGAGCCACACCTTCATGTGTTGCGTCCGCTTGAAACGTATACGCTGCCCGATTCGGGAGAGCAGCAACTCCGGATGCCCGACCTGATGGAAATCGCCCGTATCTTTTATGAGGGCGGTTATGATCGCGTTATCTGTTCCACAGAAGGGCCGATGGCGCTCGCAGCGCTGTTACTGAAGTATAAATTTAATGTGCCCGCGTACTTTTTCATGCACACGGACTGGATCGAGTACATCAAGAGTACAACCAACGCCACGCAGCATGAGCGCGATCGGATACGGCGCCTGCTCAGGTTGCTCTACGGCCAGTTTGAGGGCGTTTTTGTGCTCAATAGCGACCACCGGGAGTGGCTCGTTGGTCACGAAATGGTGTTGGACAGTGAGCGGGTTCACATTACCGCCCATCATGCTCCCACGCCGATTACTGGGCTGAACCCCGTCGATAAGCGTGACCTGTTTGATGATGCCACCGCCGAGACACCGGTGATGTTTGTCGCCTGTCGATTGAGCCGAGAGAAGGGTATTTTTGATCTCCCGGAAATATTGGCCGAGGCGCGACGTAGCTTGCCGGATCTCCGATTGGTGATCGCAGGAAGCGGTCCCGATGAAGAGGCGTTGCGGGCAGCGCTGCCCGACGCCGCGTTTATCGGTTGGGTCGATGAGCAGCGATTAGCCCAACTCTATTCGGGGCTCGATCTGTTTGTTTTCCCATCGCGCTTCGACACATTCGGCAACGTCGTTCTCGAGGCCTTTGTGTACGGTATGCCGGTTGTTGCTTACAACTGCAAAGGGCCCAAGGACATTGTTGAACACGGCGTGAGTGGCTATCTGGTTGACACTGCCGCCGACATGGCGCGACAAATCGTCGAGCACTTTCAGGGTGAAGACCGTGCCGCACAAATGCGCAGAAACGCGCAGCTCAGGGCCACGTACTATCAGGCCGATGATATCATGGCCGGCTTTATTCACGATCTGGGCCTGCCCGCACCGGTGTGCATGTTAGAGCACCGCTCGGTAGCCTGAGCTTGCGTGCGTTTATTCAGCGACTGGTCTCGCCGACCGGCTGACGGCGCGGTGCCTATTGTTACTGTACTGATATCAACTTTATGTGATGCCAGCGGTTTTGTAGGCTGTGTAGGCGGCGATGAGTTGGTCACGCCACTTGGTGTTTTCGCCCAAGACACTCAGTGGAGGGTATACCTTATGAGTCGACTGCTCTAACCAACTGAGCTACAGGCCCCTAACTCTTCCTGCGAATCATAACTAATTGATGCGCCTTGCTTTTTTCACTGTCGGTCTTGCTCGGAGTGCCCCATTCTACTTCAATACACCCATAGATACTTTGACCAATCGATTATGAGGATCCCGCACAGTGGCCTAAGGGCGCTGTAATGGTAAGAAAGGTAAGAGATTTTTCTTGCCGCGCCCCCCACGGTGTCTGATGTTGGCTTTGCGGTTGGGAGTGATCGAGAACAACACATAGCCACAGCTTTCCATGGCGGGACACCAATTCCTGAAGGCACAACCCTAGGCTGCAGTGGAGGTGCATGAGTGAGTTGGGATGCAATCGGTGCGGTAGGTGAAATGACTCGCGCATTGGCGGTCGTCACTACGCTGGCCTATTTGGCGCTAAAACTTCTCCTCGATATGAAAGCCGTTAATTCCTCAGCACTAGACGCCATTGTCAACCCTATAAGTATCGCCAGGCGTTCAATCTACGAGAATGACAATGTGAACGGGCTTATCTGAAATGCGTCGTTTCACCAGTAGACTCGGGCATATCCCTTTAATCGCTTTTATCGATCTGCATTACCAATTTTCCCCGCTTTACCTATCAGTCTTAGGGGCGCAATATTGTCTTAACAGGTATTTGAGATAACGCTTTTATCCAAAGCCTTTAATTGTCCCCCAAGGAGCACGACTATGGCACTTCGCATTAATGACACCGTACCGAATCTTGAGTTGATCACCGATCAGGGCACCTTCAACCTGCACGATTTTATTGGCGATCAGTGGACGATTCTGTTCAGCCACCCTAAGGATTTCACGCCGGTTTGCACCACTGAATTCGGCGCCGTTGCACAACTCTCCGACGAGTGGAGTAAGCGCAATACTAAAGTTATCGGTCTTTCGGTCGATGGCGTCGATGAACACGTAGCGTGGAAGAAGGACATCGAGTCGTTTGCCGGCGCCACCGCAGGCTTCCCAATAATCGCCGACGAGGATCTAGCGGTATCCAAAGCTCTCGACATGCTGCCCGCTGATTCCTACTTGCCAGATGGCCGCACAGCAGCGGATTCTGCCAGCGTCCGGGTGGTTTTCATTTTTAGCCCGGATAAGCGACTGCAGCTGTCGATGACCTATCCGATGTCCGTCGGTCGAAACTTCGCCGAAGTGCTGCGAGCCCTTGATGCGCTGCAGGCGACCTACCAGCAACCCATCGCTACTCCGGCAAACTGGGTTTCCGGTCAGGATGTCATCGTCGCATTGTCACTTAACGATGCGCAGGCCCGGGAAAAGTT
>CBFHHJ010000013.1:0-22756 GCA_965655505.1 Luminiphilus sp. | reverse complement strand
GACGGTTACGCCACGGTGAGCTGGTACTCGTCGAAGTCCAGACCAGCGACGCCCGGTCGGTTTTTCGTCTACCGCGAAAATCAGTCCGATGGGACGCTAAAGGGCCACATGTCTTTGTTCTCAAGTCATCTGAACCCGATGCTTTTATGCCCTATCGCGCTGAAATGCGCAGAGTATCGGTGCACGGTGAGTCCGACGGCAAAGTGCTGATAACCGGCGACCTAAGCGAGGGCGAACAAGTTGCCTTCGAGGGCGCCTTTAAACTCAATGACGGTCTCCTGGCGAAGGTTGTGCCGGCAGCAGGCGCTGATGCGGGACTCGCTCTGTGAGTGTGCATCCTGAAAATCAACCTAAGTGGACCGATGTTTTTGTAAACCGACCGGTCGTCGCTGTCGTGCTGTCACTCGCGCTGCTTCTCATTGGAATTCGGGCGGTCAGCAGCTTGCCCGTTATTCAATTCCCGGTCATTCAAAGCTCATCGCTTGAGATCAACACCGTGTATCCCGGCGCCAGTGCTGAAACTATTCGCGGCTATATCTCGGAGCCTATCGAACGCGTGGCCGCCAGCGTTCCCGGGGTCGATTACGTTGAATCATTGACCAGGAGCGGTATCAGCACTGTAACCGTCTGGCTAAAGCTCAATGAGAACAGCACCAATGCACTAGCTGAGTTGAACACTCGACTCAGTCAGATTCGCTACGAACTCCCGGATGGCGCGGAAGACCCGGCAATACGAGTAGTGCGGGCTGATAGTCCCTATGCCAGTTTTTATATGGCCCTGTCGATTCCCGAAAACGAGACCCGCTCGTCAATCACTGACCTTATGCAGCGAGAAATCATCCCGCGCTTAACCTCGATTCCCAATGTCCAAAACGCTGAGAACTCCGGGACACGCCCGGCGATGCGTATCTGGCTTGATACAACGCGGATGGCCGCGCTGGGCATTAGCGCTGCCGACGTTCAAGCGGCGCTGCGCAGCAACAATGTCATCAGCACCCTAGGCCGAGCCCAGAACAGCCAGCAAATTATTGATCTTGTGGCCAACACTCAGGCGCGAAATGCACAGGATTTTGCCGATATCGTGCTCGCGAGTGAAGATGGAGTCGACATTCGCCTGAGCGATGTTGCGCTTGTAGAAGCGGGGTCAGAACAGGAAACCGGCGTCTCCCGTTACACCATGGAAGAAGTCGTGTTCATTGGCATTTATCCAGCCCCCGGAGCCAATGAAATAGCAGTGGCTAATGCGCTTTATGATGAAGTCGCATCGATTAATACGACGCTGCGCGACGATCTGGAGTTTTACATCGCCTTCGACGTGACGCTTTACATGCGTGATGCCTTAAAGGAAATTTTCATCACACTTGCGGAAACAATATTGCTCGTGGGTTTTGTCGTCGTGGCACTGATGGGCTCCTTTAGAACAGCGCTTGTCCCACTGCTGACCATTCCCATCTCCCTGCTTGGGGCCATTGCCGCTATGTCGCTAATGGGCTTTTCGCTCAATCTGTTAACCATTCTGGCCATCGTGCTGTCCGTAGGCTTGGTGGTGGACGATGCGATCGTGGTGGTCGAGAACGTTGCGAGAAATTTACGCGAGGGCATGACGCGTCGGGAGGCCGCACTGGCGTCTTCTCGCCGCTTGCTGTCACCCATCATCGCCATGACCCTGACGCTGGCAGTGGTCTATGCACCCATTGGTATTCTGAGCGGCCTCACCGGCGTTCTATTTCGGGAGTTCGCTTTTACCCTCGCGATCGCGGTGCTTATATCCGGGGTTGTTGCGATTACGCTATCGCCAATCATGAGCGCCTGGGTATGCCCTGCCAGCGGCCATGAAACAACCGCCACACGCTGGGTGAATAGACGCTTTGATACATCGGCTAGTCTTTATGCAAAGGTTGTGGATTTCTCGCTTAAGTTTCGTTGGCAGTTGATTACGGCTGCCCTGTTTTTTAGTTTGCTGACAGTGCCGTTATATCTCTTCTCACTCAAGGAGCTCGCGCCCGTAGAAGACCAAAGCGA
The DNA here is from genome assembly GCA_965655505.1 of Luminiphilus sp. Classification (GTDB taxonomy): domain Bacteria; phylum Pseudomonadota; class Gammaproteobacteria; order Pseudomonadales; family Halieaceae; genus Luminiphilus. Next base: position 20,734 of record CBFHHJ010000013.1, on the reverse strand, counting down.
TGTGACTATTGTCGCCGATGCCGCGCCAGAATCAGCGCTTGAGGACACCTATCTTGGAATGAACGAAGTGGTCAGTACGCTTCAAGGCTTTACCGGCGCAAGAGAGATGTGGCTCTACGTTATGCCCTCTGGCTCATACGGCGGCCAGGATTTTGTCGACCCCAGTCAACGGCCACGATCGATTCAGGAAATGATTTTCGAGATGTACGGTGCCCTGGCTGAAATCCCGAGCCTCGACGTTTTTCCCATCGCCAACTCAAGTCTGCCAAGCGCCGGGCAATTTGACGTAGAAATAGCCGTCACAAGTGCAGATAGCGCGGCAGAAATGCTGCCCCATGCTGAAGCGTTGCTGAGTGCGGCGAGACAGTCGGGGCTGTTTTTGTTCGCCGATACAGACCTCAGGGTTGATTTAGTCCAAGCCCAAGTGAAGATCGATAAACAGCGACTGGCAGACATGGGCATGACCATGGACGACCTCGCCAGTCAAATAGGGCTACTGAATTCCGAAGCGTATGTCACCCGCTACGATGATCGCGGCCGCGCTTATCGTGTCATACCAAAAATACTTCGATCAGAGCGCGATTCCCCAGAAGAAGTTTTAGATATGCCCATTCGGACGCCGTCGGGTGATCTGATTCCCTTGGGTGCCATCGCCAGTATTGAGCGCACTACAGCCCCAAGGGCACTCACCCGCTTCCAGCAGAAGAATGCCTTCAAGATTTATGGCGGCGTAATTCCAGGCACAACTAAAGAGCAGGCGCTGTCGTTCATAGAAGACAAGGCAGCCGAGTTGCTACCAGCCGGGTACGTGGTGGATTACACCGGTGAATCTCGGGAAATTCGCAGCGAGGGCAACACCTTGCTCGGCGTTCTCGCCATTGCCATGGCTTTGGTGTTCTTTGTCCTAGCGATTCAATTCAACAGCTTCCGCGACCCTTTGATTATTTTGCTCGGCTCAATACCACTTGCGTTGTTCGCAGCCCTCGTCATCACATTTAGCAACCTGACGACGATCAATATTTACTCGCAAGTGGGGCTCATCACCTTAGCGGGTCTCGTTGCCAAGAACGCCATCCTCATCGTGGAGTTTGCCAATCAAGCCCAAGAAGATGGACTGGCCAAGCTGGACGCTATTCGAGAAGCCTCGATGAGCCGCCTGCGCCCGGTGCTGATGACAACCGGCGCGACAGTGCTGGGTCACTTTCCTTTGGTTCTGGTGACCGGTGCCGGCGCCGAGGCACGCAACAGCATCGGTTTCATTCTGGTAGTTGGAATGCTGATCGGTACCTTCTTCACTTTGGTGATGTTGCCGGCAATTTATGCGGTGCTGGCCTCAGATCACGGCAGCCAAGCCGAAGACGAGGTGATCGACAAAAACGCTGAAGCAACAGAAAGCGCTGCAGACGGCTCAAGCCCGAGCACGGCGGCATTAGGCCCGTCACTGTAAGCTGCCTAACACTCCCCGCACCGGCAACTTCCACGCCTCCTTCGAGAGGCGTGAGCGCCGTCACCGCCAAGTCATGCGTCAGTGCTCAGTGCTACCGGAGCCAGTGCAGTCGTTGCTCTTGACCTGACAGGTCTACAACGGTTTAATACGCGGCCTCGCAAGACCGGCCCAGATAGCTCAGTTGGTAGAGCAGGGGATTGAAAATCCCCGTGTCGGCGGTTCGATTCCGTCTCTGGGCACCATCCTCACGCAAACACTAGCCTGCAGGCCAACAAATAAGCCGCTTAACGCTGCTTTGCGTTGCAATGTTCCATACAAAGTTCCATACTGTCGCAACAGGCAAGTGGAGCTAGCTAATGGCCAACCTACCCAAATATGCAACACTCAACACCGGTCGCAGCAAGACCCTGACGTATAAGCGCCGATATCCCAAGGACGTAGCAACATTGCTGGGCAAGTCACACTATGTTCGCCCACTCGGTGTTAAGCCACCACCAGCAAGCAGCGACAGTGAGATTGCCAGAGCGGTAGAGCGAGCCAGCGAGTTGTTTGAGTTGAAACTGAGACAGGTACGCAACAGCGACACTGCTGTTTTCAGCGACCGCGAAGTTGACCTATTGGCTGCGGAGATAATCCGCAGAGAAGGCTTAAGGGCTGGTCAGTTTGCAGGGTACGACGGCGACTGGGGTGATCCTGCTTCGGAGGCTGTCGGCGCTGAGTCGGACGCTGAGCTGTGGGCCGTTGGCACACCACTGGAAGGTAAAGTTAAGCCGACTGTGGAGCAGATGGCTCGGCAACGCGCAGCGCAAGCATTGATGGACGCAAAGAACGCACCCAAGACTAAACTGCTGTCGGAGCTGCTTGCCGACTTCCAGAAACACAAGAACGAGGAAGGTAAAGCACTCAAGGATCGGACTCGCTACTGGAACAAGGCGATGGCTTACATTGGCGATACGTTCGCCACACCAGACGCATTGGCGCAGATACACGCGGGGCTGGATGAGTGGATGGAGCAGCGTTGTATGGAAGTCACACCAGCGTCTGCGCAGCGCGAAGTCGGCAGCGTGGTCGCAGTACTAAACTGGGCTAGCAAGCGGTTTAGGATCAACTGGGCCATCCAAACGCCAGAACTGCCAGAACACACCGCCAAGACCAAATACCCATTGAGCCGCGAAGAACAACGGAAACTATTAGCTACCTGTAAGACTTGGGATGATCCCGTCGCTGCGGTCATCCTCGTAATGTTGCAAGGCGGCATGATGCCTACCGAAGTTGGGAGGCTGGATATGGTCGCCACAGCGGACTCGTTAACCGCCGATAACCCGCATGTGTTGATTGGTTACGACGACGCTGACACCAAAACAGAGAGCCGCAAGCGTATCGTGCCGATAGTTGTTGAGCCTGATCTGATACGCGAACACCTAACCGATGGGATTAAATGGGCTGGCAGTGTCAAAGATCCGTCGGCAACCATCAACAAACGCCTGAGAGCCGCTGGGTTTGGCAAGACAGGGCACTCGCTTCGCCACACCCTGTCAGCAAACATCAAGTCTTACGGATTGAATACACTGCATGGAGCGATGATCGCCGGTTGGAAGGCAGACTCAGTCATACCAGAGCACATGATGCATTACGGTGCCGAAGGGGTGAGTGATTACATTGAGCCGCTGGTGGCCACCAGTCGCCAAGCGCATGCTCACCTGCTTACTGCCACAACAGCGGATAACGTTGTCAGCCTCCACAGCGCCTGAGAATCAACACAAGCGAGAGGCTGCGCGGCACCCGCTACGCCACCACTAAGCGTCCGTAAGCCATTGATCTATATGGCAAAATAAGACCCCGCCAGACGCCCTGAGAGGCGCTCAGAGAGCCGCTGTGAGCCGCCCTTGGGCTACCATTTCTAGCGTGATAACGTGGCACAAGAAGCCACTCAGGAGCCTGTACGTGGGCGAGAAAACCGCACCAGAAGACTATTTCTTCACGCCTGACCTGCACTGTGAGGATGCAGCGTTTAACCAGCGCGTAGAGGAGTTCTGGCAGTCTACTCACACAAATACTGTGCGATCAAAACGCGGCAACAAACAGTCAGGAAGAGAGCGGTTCTTCGTACTGGTGTACAACCTTGTCGCCGCCGAAGGCGCTGCTGTCGCAATCCCCATGGGCAAAGAAGACGTTGAGTACTTAAAGACACGGTTTAACAAGCGCGGGATCACAGATCGGTTTAGAGAGACTGTCCGCAAGTGCGAAAAGGCAGGGCTGCTGTTCGTCGTGACAGGCAGCCCCAAGAGTAGGAAGCGCACCACACTTGAACCAGCAGGCGCACTTACTGACCTAGTGGCACACCTAAGCACATTGGCAGATCGGCTTGACGACAGAAGAGAGGCCATGGAGCTGCGCGGCCAAAGCGGTCTCGTGGACTACGCCGATGACGACACTCTCAACTTGTGGCGCTCATCACTGGACGACTTCAACGAGCTGCTGGGGACAATCAAGGTCAGCTGGCACACACCCGACAAGAAGCTGGCTCAACCGCCCAAGCTCAAGTACCGACGCGTGTTCAACCGCGACAGCTTCGACTGCGGTGGACGCCTCTACTGCCACTCAGTCCAGAACTTACCAAAGACTATCCGCAGCACTATCACTATCGATGGCGAAGCAACCGCAGAGCCAGACTTCAAGGGTCTACATCCGCGCATCCTGTACTTGCTGGAAGGTATTAAGCTGCCAGTGGATGCAGACGTATACAGCTTCTGGCAAGACGCTCAGATCTCTGATGAGCTGCGAAGCAGTCGCACAGACGAGGAGCTGCGCAATAAAGCGAAGACCGTTCAACTCACTGCGCTTAACGCGAAAACACGGCGCAAAGCGTGTGGAGCTGTGAAGAGCGAAGAAGGTGTTGAGTACAATGACGTCAAGGCACTTTACGACGCCATGCTCAAGCACCACGCGCCAATAGCCAACTACTTTAGCAGTGACATGGGTATACGGCTTCAACGCTTGGACAGCGACATCATGTTGCTAGTGCTCAGCGAACTAACTGCTCGCGGCATCCCTGCACTTCCGGTTCACGACAGCGTTATATGCCGTGAGCGAGACGTAGATGTTGTCACTGCGCTAATGGCGGCAGCGTCTAAGCTGTACGTAGGCGTACCACTACCCACAGACCCACCAGCCTCTAAGGTAGAAGTCAGTATGATGTCACCACTGTGGAAGGGACTTACAGAAGAGGCTACTACGCAGGCATCACCTATCGGCTTACACAAGCTAAAGGGAGAAGCAGAGAGATACGTGAAGCCTCTTACGCAGAGAGAACTACGACAGCGTATGCGCTGGGAAGAGCAGATGAAGAATGAAGTAGTCTATTGATGATGGCCACTAGTAGCCGCTACGTATACCTCATAGGGGGGACAGTTATTCTAGTGCTGGTTGCCTAGTCGTCATCCAGCCTCTTCCACCCATTCCAACAACTCAGACTCTGTAGTCACCAGAACCAACGCGGTAAACTTGAGCCATGACCACCCCACAGCTACCCATCACAGCTCACACGGTACAGCTGCTTGAGAAGGCTATGCACAAAGCGCATGACCGGCGGTGTGACTACGCGGCTCTGCCGCCAGAGAAGCGCAGCGCCGATGTATTGCAGATGCTATGCGAGGAGCACGACAGAAAAACTGAGGCGTGGCAGCAGGCGCGAGCTGCTTTCTATGCGGTTTGCTGGGCTGATCCGGATTGGCAGCTGCTATGCATATTTGGTGCGTTGCGCAGCGTTTGTCAGTGGAGAAGGCGAATGTCCGCTATCGACTCACTACTGACGTGCTACCCCACTTGATTTCTGGGGCTACGAGTAAGTTTTCCGTATCAACGTGAGAACTGTCTAAAGTGCAGCGACGCGGTGATGATCACAGTTATTAAATACGGGACCATCGCAGCGTCGCAAGATCGAGGGGCTATTTTGCTATCCGCAATCCTTAGCGGTGTCGCTTAAACGGAGGGCGTCCGCGGAACTGAACGGGTTCCGCCGCCTCGGCGGCTTCCACGCTCATGGCCGACACTTCGGACACCGGAAGCTCTTCAAACGCGCGCTTGTAAGGCGGTTTGCCGCTGCGATCAATGGTCCAGACTTTGACGGTCTCCGTGCTTTCATCGGCGACCTCAAGGCGAGCAGTATCCACTACCGGCACCTCGACTCGTTTGCGGGAATAAGGTGGCTTCCCGCGCGTATCCACCTCCCAGAGTGTTGTCGTTTCGACGTCGGGTTCCATTGTTTCCGCGTTTGCCAGTGGCAGACCTGCAGCAATCGCCGTTGCCATAGCCAAAGCCAGTGCGTGTTTAGTCATGATCAGTAGTACCTCCGTGTTGATGTGGTTTAACCCACATTTTGAATTTATCAGAAGACTTAGAATTAACCTGCGTCAATCCGGCGCTATTAGAGATAGTTTTTTTCTATCATAAAAAGCTATTTCTAAGATAAAAGCTATATCTAACATTAAAGCCAATTATAGATCATTTTTGCACGCTACTGGTGCGATTGCTGCTTTTTAGTGCATTGCAATTCTACTTCATTTTTAATTTTTCTTTAAAAAACATTAGCTTAAGTTTTGGCACGGCGGTTGCTGGATATGTCAGCAGAATATCCTCGGTTTTGCCTATGCCAGCGCGCGCACCACGACGACGATTCACCCCTGCCATGGCACTCTTTTGGTGGGCTTTGTTCCTGTCGGTGAACAGCTTCGCTGAAGAGCTTGGCCATACCGTCTCTCTGGCACGAAGCGGCGCGGGGGGTATGTATGTCAACGCCCAGATTGCCGGTGTTGAAGCGGACTTTCTGGTGGATACGGGTGCCGATTTGGTGACGGTTACCGAGGAATTATTTAATCACATCAAAAAGACCGGCGAGGTCCACGAGGTTCGTCGGGTTGCAGCACGGATGGCGAACAATCGTCTGCAGGTCATGACAGTCTACGAAGTTGCGGGCCTAATGGTGGGCGACACTTGCGAACTCGGGCCGGTGGAAGTGGCCGTGATGAAAGGGGCTGGGCGGAATCTATTAGGGCTTAGCGCGTTGAGTCGCGGTGCACCGTTCACCCTGTCCATAGCGCCGCCGACGCTGGTTTTTGATACTTGCCCCCGTGATATGCGGGTTGTGAGCACGCAGTAGCAAACTGCGATTCACCGATCGTCAACCGGACGCGCCGACGTCGGGTTCAGGCCAATAAATCCGCGAGGCTTGTTGGGGGCGTGAGGGCTGCTTCTGGCCGATAGCGAGCGTTTGGCGTTGCCTCGTTTACACGCCGAGCAGCTAACGGTTGGAGTCGTCTGAAAACTACTCTTTACAAACCGCAGCGCCACCCCTGCGCCGGAGTGTTGGTGAACAGGCTCCCCCCGCCCCCTATGCTGCTGGCGATTAGATTGGCTGTGAGACACCAACTGCTCCATACAATGCTCCATACTGACAGCGGACAATCCGCCAGAAAGCCAGTATTTATGCGGCAATGTCGGTCATGCATGGTTCCGTCTCCGGGCACCATTTATTTCAAGTTATCTCAAGCACCTCAAAACCCGAAAAGCGCTTTTTCCCTTTGATTGGGTTGCTTTTCTTTACTGCCCGTTCCAACCGAGCTACCGTTGTTAGAGCCGTTCAAGCCAGCAATTGGAGCTTCAGATGCTTCTTCGATCCTCAAACGTTAACCGCCCTCTTTTTTTGGCTACCGCCCTCGCACTCGCCGTACCGTCATTATCAACCTACGCTGCCGACGCCGATGGATGCTGGGATGCCTACCATGAAGACGGTGGTTCGTGCCTCGAGTTCACGGCCGAAAACCGCGGCAGTCGCGCTTATCTCTCTTTTGAAAATCGCTGCAGTGAGCGCATCACGTTAACCTGGTGTGTTGCCGACCAGTGTGGTGAATATGCCTTGAGGTCGGGCCAATCGAGCAGCAAATACGTTTACGGAGACGGCAGTAAATCTAAAGCGTGGGCTGTGGGCTCCAAAAAGCCATCAAAAGACAGGGTCTGTCAGGAACGTTTGGGGCGCTTTTGATGCCCAATGGGTTTGATTATTCTGCGAACCTAGTGGGTTAAGATCTAGGACGTATCCGGCCTCTGCCCCCCTTAACCGAGAGAGGCCGGTTGAGGCCGAGGAAGGCTGAGTAAGGCCACATGGTCACGAGCACGGCCCAGTTGGGCAAGCAGCCGCCTACCCAGCAAACTTAAATTTCGAGACAGGGTCCGCTAATCATCTTTTTAAGGATTACCTGCGTATAAAACCCTACTGATTTATAACCTAGGACTCACTCTCACATGGCCAAAAAATCCGCCAACCTTGCGCAGACTCGGCGACAGCTGCTGCAGCTGGTGGCCCCCGAAGCGGGTTTCTTGTGGATCGTGGTTGTTTATGGCGTCGCTATTAGTGCGCTGACTCTCGCTGTTCCGATCGCCGTGCAAACGCTGATCAACACAATCGCCAACATTGGCTCACTGCGGGCGGTGTATGTACTGGCGTTTTCCCTATTTCTTCTGTTGTTCATCTCGGGATTACTCAGCGCATTGCGAATGTGGGTAATCGAGCTCTTCGAGCGCCATCTATTTGCTCGCTTGTCGGCAGAGATGAGTTACCGGGTTGTTCGCTCTCCCCATGAGGTGTTTCGCGACCGCCGAAACGCGGGTATTACCCACCGTTATTTCGACATTATGACGTTTCAGAAGAACGTGCCACGATTGCTGGTTGATGGTTTGACACTGGTTTTACAAACCTTAATTGGGTTCACAGTGGTGTCGTTTTATCACCCTTGGTTTTTGATTTTTAACCTTGTGATTCTGACCTTCATATACCTAATTTGGGAGATTTGGTCGCGCGGCGCAAAAATCACCGCGATTGAAATGTCGCGAGAAAAATATGAAATGTCCCGTTGGCTGAGTGACCTCGAAACGGCCCACGAGTTTTTTAAGTCCAGTCGTCATGTGGAGCTCGCGGCAGAAACCACCGACGATCACAGTGGGCGCTTTATCAAAAAGCATCGGGAGCATTTCTCGTTCACATTTAAACAAGCGGTGGGCTTCTTACTGCTCTATGCGTTCAGCAGCTCGATGCTTCTTGGTCTTGGCGGCTGGCTTGTAACTAACGGCGAGCTGTCTATCGGTCAACTGGTAGCCGCTGAACTCATCATGGCATCGATCTTCCTTGGGCTTTCGCGCTTCTCGAGTTTTCTCAAGTACTATTATGAGCTGTTTGGTGCGACCGATAAGATCATGGAGGTTCTGACGCTGCCGCAGGAATCAAGTACAGCTGCGCTTGGCACTGCGCCTGAGTCGGGTGCGCTGGTGCTCGATAACGTTGCGGTACGCCGCGGCAACCGCTTATGCCATATCAGTTGCGATCTGAAATCGGGCGAAAAACGGTTTGTCAGCGCTAGTGAACCCTGGATACAGCGTCAGCTGACCCAACTTCTTAATTACCATGAGCCCGTTCGTGAAGGCCAGATAGTACTCGGGGGTAAAGCGCTCGGGGATCTGGATCGATACGAGCTCCGTCAAACCATTCACTGCATCGATCGATCACTGATTGTTCAATGCAGTATCCGAGAATTTCTCAACTTAGCGTGTGACGGGGCGGACACACAGCGGATGATTACCGCGCTTGAGTCGGTGGGCTTGTGGCAAGTCATCCAGCAATTTGAGGACGGACTGGACACCCGTCTTTCAATGCTCGGCGCGCCGCTGCGCGGCCCTGAAATGCTCTTACTTAAATTAGCAGCGGCAATGCTTGCTCAACCAAAGCTGGTAATACTGAATCAGCGGTTTGACGATATTCCGAGTATTTCGAGAAAGCAGATGCTTGATTTACTTCAACGCCAGTCATTCACGATTCTTTATTTTACAAGCCAGCCTGACGCGGATTACTTCGACGGCATGATCAACCTTGAGGCCGAGGCACCTGCGCAAAGTAGCGACAGCACTGCGGAGGTGGGCAATGGGTGACTTCCGCGCTGAATACATGGGGCGCATGAAAACGCTGCATAGCCTCTACGTTCCCAGCGTCCATCGGGTGATCGGGACACTTTTGATCAGTGCCATCCTGTTAACACTGGCGATGCTGTGGTTTGTCCCTTGGGTCCAGACCGCCTACGGCGAGGGGGAGGTCAATACGCCCGACCCCAACGCACGCATTCAGGCAATTTCTGCTCTGGTGTCGGGCCAGGTGGAGGAGTGGCACGTCACCGAGGGGCAAAGCGTTAAGGCGGGTGATCCTATTGTCACTATCGTCGATGCCGACCCCGAACTCATTCAGCGCATCGAAAATCAGATTGCCGCGTCGCTTGAGCAGAAGAAAGCACAGGAGGCGGCGCTAGCCACTCAGGAGAACAATCTCGAACGGCAAAAGCGTCTCGAAAAAGACGGGTTGGCCTCTCGGCGGGATATCGAGCAAATCTCGGTTTCCATGCAGAAAATTCGGGCTGAAATTGCCAAAATTGACGCAGAGATCAACCGGCTTAAAGTGACCAAGGCACGCGAGTCACTGCGTACCAAAATCGCCCCCAAAGACGGGACGATTCTACGATTACTGTCGTCGGGCACTGCGACCTACGTGAAACCGGGCGACGTACTGGCCTCATTTATCCCGAACGACACAGAGCGCTATGTTGTTATACGGATCCGCGGCCTTGATGCGTCGTTGGTTACACCCGGAAGACAGGTGCGTATTCAGTTTGATGGTCTGCCCGTTATTCAGTTCAGTGGCTGGCCTGAAATGGCTGTGGGTACGTTTGGTGGATTGGTAGATTTTGTTGAGCCCGTGGCTTCAGCCTCAGGTCAGTTTAATGTTTGGGTGAAGCCCGATCCCGATGCGGAGCACCCGTGGCCCAGCAAGCAGTTTATTCGCCTTGGCAGTCGAGTCCGCGCTTGGGTGCTACTCGAGGAAGTGCGGCTAGGCTACGAATTGTGGCGCCAGCTCAATCAATTTCCACCGCGACCAACGGATCAGGTTTCCCAGCAATGACTGTGCTGATGCGTCAACTACAGCGTCGGCTTGCCGTCGCGTTGATCTGCGTTGCGCTGCCTCAAGTGAGCTTCGCCGAGATGTCTTCGACGCCGACGGTGCCCGATCTCGTTGCATTCTTGAACACTCATCACCCTGAGTATCAGTCGGCAGTTACTCGAACCAGTCGCATCGCCCAAGAACGCGAGACCGCTGATGCTCAATTCGACCTGCAGCTGGTGCAGGAAACCTATCTACGTCCGTCAGGCTATTACGACGGAGGCTACGCCGAACAAACGATCATTCAGCCCATAGGCCCAATGAATGCTCAGGTGTTTGGTACCTACCGTTACTCCGACGGCAACTTCCCGGTATACGAGGCCGAATACGAGACACTTGATCGCGGGGAGTCGAGCGTGGGCGTAAAGCTCTCGCTGCTGCAAAACCGAGAGATTGATGATCGTCGTCTTGCGGTCGATAACGCCATTTTGCGTTATTCTGAAGCTCAATCCGACCAGTCAGTGCAGCAGAACCGGCTTATTTTTGCTGGCGTTTCAGCCTATATCGATTGGTACGAGCACTGGCAAAAGCTGACCGTTGTAGAAAATCTCGTAAAGCTCACTGAAGATCGCATCAAGGGCGTGGCCACGCGCGTTGAATCCGGGGATCTCGCCATGATCAGCCTAACCGAGGTTCAAGCGGCGCTGATGCGTCGGCAGTTGTTACTGCTTGAAGCCCAGCAGAATCTAGAGAATGCGCGCCATCGACTCAATTATTACTTTACTGCCGATCCCAATGACCCTACTCGCGTTTCACTGAATCAGCCTCCGGCAGACATCGCTTGGCCATATTCCATCGCAGCATCCACTGCAGAAGCGTTCGAGGCTGAGATTGATGGCCATCCGGCGGTTCAGGCGCTCGACGCCAAGCTTCGCCAGGAGCAGAACAAGCGCCAACTCGCGGATAACGAGACGCTCCCGAAGCTAGATCTAGCAGTGAAAGTTGCTCGAGATTTGGGTGATGGCATGGAGCCGCTGGCAGGCACCGAATCCATCGTCGAGCTGTCATTCTTCATGCCGCTCGGCCAGCGGGCAGCCAAGGCGCGTAAAGCCATCTCTGAAGCTAGGATTCGAGAACTCGAGTACGACCGGCAGGTGTTAAAAGCACAGATTGCTCGGGATATCACAATCAATCTAACAACGCTGCAGAACAAGCGACAGATCTACTCCCTGGGGCTAGAGCAGGTAGAGCTCGCTAGCGCCCTCATGGAACAGGAGCAGAGACGCTTTCAGGAAGGTGTCAGCGACTTGTTTTTACTAGTCAACAGAGAGGCGCAGGCGCTGCAGGCTCAGATAAAAGCGATTGAAGCTAAGTCAGCCATCTTCCGACAAGAAATCGCTGTAAATGCCACCCTCGCCAAACTTGCTGCCGCGTTGTAATCAACTTCAACGGATCTTACGCTGAGCGTCGATTAGACAGACGTGGCCCGCGCTGGTGCGCGCCGCGTATTAACCAGCGCTCCAAGTAGAATGAAAGCAGCACCGAGCACTGTGTAAACACCGGGCTGCTCGCCGAAAAGCAACAGGCCCAGCAAAGCGGCAAATACGATCTGAAGATAACTTAAGCTAGTCGCTTTGCTGGCGGAGTCAGTCTGCATCGCTTTGGTCAAACTCAACTGCCCCAACTGCGCGAAACATCCCACGCCCAGTAACGCCAACCCTGCCTTAATGTCGGGAAGCACGAAGTCCTGAACACCAAAGAGCAGCGCACCCGGAATACAAACCATCGGAAAATACAGCACGATCACAGCAGGATGTTCAGTGGGAGCGAGCTTGCGCACCAAAGTATAAGCAAGGCCGCTACCAAAGGCCCCGCCGAGGCCCGCGAGTACTGGCAGCCAGACCACTGCCGATTGATCGACCATGGCGGGCTGCAGCATCACCAGTAAACCCAGCATACTAAAGCCCACACAGAACACAGTTGCTCGTGCGGGCACCTCCTTAAGAAACAGGAAGGCAAGCCCAGCGGTAAATACCGGGTGGAGGTATTGAAGGATGGTCGCTTCCGCATAAGGAAGATTGAGCAGCGCATAAAAAACGCAACACAGGGACAAGAAACCAACCAAACCGCGAGCGAACAGTAAGCCTCGCTGATGACCGAGGGGCGCGACACCCGCTCGTTGAATATCGATCAAAGACAGCACGATGGATACCGCCGCCCTCACGGCGATGATTTCCAGTAGTGGAATGCCCGCGTCACCGCAGACCTTCACCATAGCACCCATCAACGCAAAACCCAGCGCGCTGAGCAACATGTACTGGGCGCCAGTCATGGCAGCAAGGTCACTCGGATAAAATTTCTAATACATCATCCTTCACTTTCGAAAGCGTTAAGCGAATTCGGTAACCATCAGAGGCGGCCGCGTTACGTACCAAAGTAATGAGGATAGAGCGTAGTCGAAACTTATCAGCCATTAAGAAAACGTCAGCGCTCCGATCGATATCAGTGATGAATTCGATGGTCTGTCGCCGCAGCAAAGGCACAACCTAGAAAAACCGAGGACCGCGTCTCCGCTGCTCAGTGTCGACGAAGGCTTAAAGAGAGGTTCCGTCATGAAGATGTCTGCCCAGTTGTCCTTTGCTATTGTGAGCCATTGATCACGGGACAGCAAAGCTTCAGTAAGCGTTTACCGCGCGAAGACCCACGTGCATAGCCGAGGCAACACTTGTAAGGACGAAAATGGAACAAATCTTAGCCATCGTTTTGAACCTCCTCTTGGTGGTTACGGCAATTTTTATTCACTACGAAGTGCTCGATCGTATGTCTCGGCTTATTCCTCGGCTACCTTTTAAACCACGTGCTCGCGTGATCGTCGGGTTTTCTGGGGCGCTTCTGGCGCACACACTGGAGGTACTACTTTTTGCAGTCGGCTACTGGTTATTTGCTACCCTAAACCTAGGTCAACTCACGGGGAGCCTCGAAGGCTCCTTTGCAGACTACATTTACTTCTCGTATGTAACCTTCACGACAGTAGGTTACGGAGACATTGCACCCGAAGGACACATTCGTTGGCTATCAGGTGCCGAATCGCTCACAGGCTTTATGCTGGTAACGTGGACGGCATCGTATCTTTACCTAGAGATGTCACAAAATTGGCGCCACGACTGAACTAAAGCCCTACATAGGTAGTAAGCTTTGTGACAACTGCGTGCTGACTAGCGGCGCTAGCGCGATCGACCGGGGAACACTGCAAGAAGCTCAACCAGCGCAATGGCATGCTCATCTCTGCTCTGCGCGACCACACCCAACGAGCACTCAATGTCGTACGCGGCGGCGAGTCTGGCGTGACGCTTTACGGCCAGCAGGGTAACGCTAATCAGGATGTCGAAGGGCGGGTTCTAGGTAGAGCCTGAGCCTAACTAACCGACTCAGGTCAGGGATTGACTGGGCTCGATCAACGCGAATCGCGGAGTAGACCCGCCATTCACTTCAACACTTTCTACAAACATATCGAGGGGGCGCACCCACAGCCCCTGTTGACCGTCACTACCTAAAACACCCGTGTCATAAAGCGGCCGATAGACAACTAGCCACTCTTCGGTCTCCGAGTGGCGTGCAACGTCCACTACCTGATACTCGCCACCCTTGTAGTGTCGGTACCGGCCAGGCACCGGAAACGCGGGGTCCGTCACTCCTGCAGACCGCCAAACGCGTCAAGCAATACCGGCGTCAGCTCACCGATCGCCTCACTCATCAACAGAAAATCAGCGTCTCGTCGTGCGAGCATATCGTCCTTGAGATCATCATTGGCGCCGACCAACTCTTCATTGAATTTTAGGCGGCGAATAACCAGGTCACTGCCGAGCACGAAGGACAGCCGATCCTGCCATACCAGCGCTAGGCGCTGTACATTCTTACCCGACTCGATGTGAGAGCGAATTTCATCGCAATCGAGCATCATGCTACGTGCTTTTACGGCGCCACCGTCCTCGCCAGGCTCAACCAAGTCGGCCTCATGGCCCAGTTCAAAGCCTGACGGCAGGCTATTGTTCAAAAGCCAGTCGCTCATCACCGCCGACGGATTTTTGCGTGTGTCAGGGATCACCACCGGCAAGCTGCCAATGGCCTCCCTTAAGGCACTAAGTAAGTCCTCCGCCCGCGCGGCGCTGGCATTATTGACCCACAACCAACCATCCCGTTCATGTATGAGTGCCTCGATGGCTCGTGCGCGAGTAAACGCCCGGGGCATTAAATCCTGGGTAACATCATCGGCAATGCTCATCTTCTCCTTTCGATAAACCTTGCGACTCTCGGCAATCTGAATCTGACTGACTCGATTGTTGACCTCCTCACGTACGACGGAGGCAGGCAACAGTTTCTCTTCGCGCTGCAATCTAACCAGCCAATAGGGGCCAGCGGCGTGCACAAGTGATTCGGCACTGTCGGCCAAGGCGCCCACCCAGCCAGTACTCAGGGGTTGGGCTGGCCGACAGGGAACAAACGGCCGGGAACCCAGGCGCTGGGCCAGTTCCTCGGCATTGATGCCTAAACGCTCGGGAAGGCGATAAGGACGAAGATTACGAAACCACATAGCGACCACACTGTTGAAAACGGCGCGCAGTGTAACCCAGCGCTCTACTACATGTCCGCGCTAACCCCTGCAAAAGCGATCGCGCGCGAAAAAATTTGGCCTGCGAAAACCCGCAATGCAGTAGCAGCTAACGCCTGAAAAGATCATGGATAACAGCGTCCCTTGGGGTGCTACAACACAACAGGTGCCCTACACTTAATATCTCCGTTCAACAAAGGACAGCTCCATGCGCTATCTCCACACTATGATCCGCGCCACTGATCTCGATGCCACACTCGATTTTTTCTGCGACAAGCTGGGCCTGGTTGAAACCAATCGGTTTGACAGCGAGCAAGGTCGATTCACACTGGTATTTCTCGCAGCGCCTAACGATCTCGAGCGGGCCAAAGCAGAAAAAGCACCGCTGGTGGAAATCACTTACAACTGGGATCCTGAGACCTATGACGGCGGCCGTAATTTCGGACACCTCGCGTATCGGGTAGATAACATCTATGAGACCTGCCAACGCCTCATGGACGGCGGCGTGACCATTAACCGACCACCGCGCGATGGGCATATGGCCTTTGTGCGCTCCCCAGACGGCATCTCAATTGAGTTGTTACAAGAAGGGGAGCATCTGGAGCCACAGGAACCCTGGGTGTCTATGGAAAACACTGGCAGTTGGTGAGCGGCGTACACTCAGGCCCGCTAACGCGCTGAACAGGCGAACGACACATGTCTAAACCTGTGTTCAGCGCCTTACTGACCTTTTAAGAAGTCCAGCATCCACCGGGCGACGCGCTCGCCCTGATGTTCAAGCCTGGTCAGCGACGCCATGCCTTCATCGACCCGCTCGTCGCCAATCATAGATCGACGAAACGTCATGATCTCTTCAGAGTATTCGGGAATAAACTCCGGGTGTCCCTGAAACGTTAAAACATGGTCACCCAGACGAATGCCTGCAATCTCACAGTGGTCATTGTGGGCGACCACCGACGCACCCGTGGGCAGTGACATCACTTGGTCCTGATGGGATGCCAAAAGCTGAAGACGCGCGCCCTCATTGTCGTCGAGCAACGCAGGGTCGGTCACTTCGTAAACGTGAACTCCCACCCCCCAACCTTTTGGCGACTTTTTGACCTCACCGCCCAAAGCCTGAGCAATCAACTGGTGACCGAAACAGATGCCGATAACGGGGCGCTTTTCTGTTTCCAACTGGCGAACAAAGCCCTCGAGCTGTTTGATCCAAGGTTTGTCGTCGTAAACGCTGCTTTTACTGCCGGTAATGATGTAGCCATCAACCAAGTCGGTCCGCTCGGGCAAATCACCCTCTTCGACATCCCAAGTCACAAACTCTAACTGGGGATCAACCACCCGCATCAGCCGCTTGAACATGTCGGGGTACTCGCCATACGTGTCCACCCACTCGGGACGCACCGCATCGGTTTTAAGAATGCCGATCTTCATTTCACACCTCATCAGTCAGTGCTGAAAGTCTAGCGCGCTACAGCACCCGCTGCTTACCCCAATCGGGTTGCGCTGTTCGCAAGAAAAGCAGACCACGGGTCAGTTACATCCGATCAAACCGGTATACTGTTGGCAAGAGCCGTGCGCAGGTAGTGATTGCTATGTGCTGGCTGTCCACAATCAAAAGGTGATTCTAGTCACACTCCCAGTCACACTCACAGATACGCTACGCCGTCACGAGGCCGTCATTTTGTCCCGCGCCGCCATTATTCTCGATCAACATCGCATACAGATTTCCAGAGCCAATCACAACGGGTCACGCTCTGGCCGGATCAATTTGCAATTGGACCCCTTGCCCCAAGTTTCCGCAGTCAAAAACATACCCGCGGTGTTGCGGCAGTTGGCGATAATGTTCCTGCTCTGCTGCGGGTTTTCAGGGGTCACCGCGGCCGATACGGCTAGCAACAGTGACGGCAGCACTATCGGCAGCACTCATGTAGGTGCCTATGTCGGTAATGAGGCCTGCGCTGGCTGCCATTCACAGGCTGCATCGGATTGGCAGGGGTCGCACCATGACCTCGCCATGCAAGAGGCCACTGAAACGACGGTTTTGGGAGATTTTAACAACGCGACCTTTACCTACAAGGGCGTTACCTCGCGCTTTTTTACCGAGGACGGGCGCTACTGGGTTGAGACCGACAACGCCCGCGGTGAGATCAAGCGCTTTCCCGTCGCCTATGTATTTGGCGTCTATCCCCTTCAGCAACTCCTGCTGCCTCTATCGGGAGGTCGGCTGCAGGCTTTGAGCGTCGCCTGGGATTCGCGGCCTGCTGCGGAAGGCGGGCAGCGCTGGTATCACATTTATGATGGGGAGGAGATTCCCGCAGGCGACCCGCTGCATTGGACAGGTCCGTACCATAACTGGAACACGCGCTGCGCCGAATGCCACAGCACCAATGTTCAAAAAAACTACAGTGCTACCGACAGATCGTTCAACACTACCTACGACCAAATCGATGTCGGCTGCGAGGCCTGCCACGGACCAGGCAGCGAACACATCCGTCAGGTCACCGACGAGACGGTTGCTATCGATGCAACCCGCGGCTTTGCGATGAGTCTAGCCGCTCGCGGCGAATGGGCGTGGGCAGAGGGCGGCGCTATCGCCCATCGCACCACCCCTCTGAACAACAACACCCAAATCGACAACTGCGGGCGCTGCCACGCGCGACGCAGCACGCTGGGTGACTATCACTATGGCGCCAATCTGCTCGATACCCATCGCTTGGCCACCATCGAGTCACCCCTGTACTGGCCAGACGGTCAGATTCGCGATGAAGTCTACGTTTACGGATCGTTTATTCAGAGCAAAATGCATCAGGCAGGGGTGGTCTGTAGCAACTGCCACAACCCCCACAGCAACAAGCTTTACGTCGAGGGCAATGGGTTGTGCGCGCAGTGCCATCAACCGGCGACCTACGATACACCCAAGCACCATTTTCACCCCGCTGAAAGCACCGGTGCCCAGTGCGTCGAATGCCACATGCCCGAGACCGTCTATATGGGTGTCGATTGGCGTCGAGACCACAGCATGCGCATCCCAAGGCCGGATCTGTCACTCACCACAGGCAGCCCTAACGCCTGCACCCAATGCCATACTGATAAAGATGCGAGCTGGGCAATGGCCGCGCTCACCGACAAGGGCATCGCGCTAAAGAGTAGCCGACACCCCGCACGGGCCTTTCACCAGGCCCAAAGGGGGGATATCCGCAGCCTGCCGAGCCTGAAGTCTATTGTTGCAGACGATAACGCCAGCAACATGCTGCGCGCTTCGGCGCTCGAGCACTACAGCCAATTCGGCGCTCCCGATCTCCCGCAAACCGCTGCCTTGCTATTACGCTCAGATGACCCTCTCTTGCGCGTGAGCGGTGTCCGCGCCGCAGGGAACCTTGATCCCCGCCAACGCTATTTGATGTTACGTGCGCTTATGGATGATTCGGTCCTTGCCGTGCGTATGGTGGTGGCTGAGCAACTGGCCTCAACCCCCATAAACGAGTTACGACCGAAAGATATTGCGCAACTCAATCCGCTGTTTGATGAGTACGAGCAGGTTCAAAGCCAGCATCTCGACATGCCATCCGTGCAGCTACAGCTGGCAAACTTCTGGCGCGCCCGTGGACAGATGAAGAAGTCGGAAGCGGCTTTGCGAGAGGCGTTGCGCATTAATCCGCAGCTGGGCCCAGCCGTCATCAACCTCGCCGATTTACTGCGCGAAACGGGTCGCGAGGAGGAAGCAAGAACGCTGCTAAAAGAGGCAATTGCAATCTCTCCCGAACCAGGCGGGCTGCAGCATAGCCTTGGGCTTCTGGAAATCCGAGCCGGGAATATGACCCAGGCACTGGCGCTGTTAAAAGCCGCAGCAGACGCGGAGTCTGGTGCAAGTCGACACCGTTATGTCTATGCCATAGCACTCAACGACACGGGCAAACCCGACGAGGCACTCGCGCTACTCGAACGCCTCAATACGGAACTGCCAGGAAATCCAGACCTGCTTTACGCCTTGGTGGGCTACGCGCAGGCCACTGGCGATACCGCGAAAGCAAATCGCTATCAAGGCCAGCTTCAAGCGGTTATTCAGGGCTCAGGACTGCGCTGAAACCAACTACCTCGATTGGCAGCGAGCTTCTGCGCTCAGTTCACTGTGCCTGCAGCTTGAGATCAACGGTGACGGGTATCGCCCGTGAGATCGCTTGCAAACCAGCGACTTCCTGCAGTGCAGCAACCCCAGCCTCGAGGCCAAAATCATCAGCAGAAATCAGAATAGGCTCTACTGTACTTACCAGTAAGTGACTGCTTACTTTTGTCGCGCGCAAGTGAGCATCAACCGTCGACTCGGCGCCATGTAAAGATACAGTGAGCGGAAAGACGCGCTGAAGCACCGCCCCCGCGTCAATCTGCGCGAGATCAACGGGCTCGAGCTGTAACGAGATCGTTGCTTTGGGATATTGCGCAACTTCGAAAAATATCTCGCGCATACGCTGATTGCGTATCTCAACCTGGGTGTCCACCGACGCAAGATTGATTGTGACATTAGCAAGCCCGTTGGCATCGATACGACCTGTGACATCCGAGAAGCGATTGGTCTCGGCGACACTGTGGTTTTTAATCGAGATATAACTCACTGAAGACTCATCGGTGAGTTTCCAGTCGGCTCGGGCAGATACGGCCGTTACCAGAGCCATCACTGCAGCCAAGCCCGCTACCCGTTGCTTCGATGTCATTTCCTACTCCTCCAGCGCCATCACAGGCGGCTAATCGTCAACATCAATAGTGGTTCAAATCACAATTTCCGCCAAGTCTCCTTTCGACTCGAGCCAGGTCTTCCGGTCTCCGGCTCGCTTCTTGGCGAGCAACATATCGAACATGGCGTTGGTATTGTCATCCGCGCCAAGCACCAACTGCACCAGGCGACGAGTGTCCGGATCCATTGTGGTCTCACGGAGTTGGGACGGGTTCATCTCACCCAATCCTTTAAACCGCTGAACGTTGGGCTTCCCCTTCTTACCCTCGGCATTGAGCCGCTCGAGAATACCGTTACGCTCAGATTCATCGAGGGCGTAGTACACCTCTTTGCCGACATCAATCCGATACAGCGGTGGCATGGCCACAAATACGTGCCCTGCTCGCACAAGCGGGCGAAAATGCTGTAGAAACAACGCGCAAATCAAGGTGGCAATATGGAGTCCATCAGAATCGGCATCCGCGAGAATGCAGACCTTGTGATATCGCAGCCCGGTCAGGTCATCGCTGCCGGGATCAATACCGAGAGCCACCGAGATATTATGCACTTCGGCCGAGCCAAGAATTTCCTGAGAATCCACCTCCCAAGTGTTCAGAATTTTGCCCCTCAGCGGCAGAATGGCCTGGAACTCGCGGGTACGTGCCTGTTTAGCGGAACCCCCAGCGGAGTCCCCCTCTACCAGAAACAACTCGCCATACACCGGATCTTCTGTGGTGCAGTCAGCAAGCTTGCCCGGCAGGGCAGGGCCCGACGCAATCTTTTTACGCACCACCTTTTTCGCAGAACGCAGTCGCGCCTGAGCTCGATTGATGCAGAGCTCAGCGAGCAATTCTGCGTCAGAGGTATGCTGATTCAACCAAAGGCTGAATGTGTCTTTGGCGATACCGGAAACAAACCCCGCCGCTTCTCTTGAGGACAGGCGCTCTTTGGTTTGACCCGAGAACTGCGGGTCTTCGAGCTTGGAAGACAACACGTAAC
>CBFHHJ010000012.1:18051-23836 GCA_965655505.1 Luminiphilus sp. | reverse complement strand
GAGGGTTGTTACGTTACCCCCGGGTTCGTCGACATTCACACTCACTATGACGGTCAGGCCACCTGGGATCAGGAGATGGCGCCCTCGTCTTGGCACGGTGTGACAACCGTGGTCATGGGGAACTGTGGTGTCGGTTTCGCGCCGGCGTCCCCGGATCGGCACGACTGGTTGATAGGCCTTATGGAAGGGGTCGAAGACATACCGGGCTCGGCATTGGCAGAAGGGCTGACCTGGGAGTGGGAGTCGTTTCCCGAATATCTTGATGCCCTTGAGACGTTACCACGCAGTGTTGATGTGGCCACCCACGTTCCTCACGGTGCGGTGCGCGCTTACGTTATGGGTGAGAGAGGCGCGGCAAATGAGCCGCCCACCGAAACAGACATTGCACGCATGTCAGCGATTGTCGAAGAGGGGCTGCGAGCCGGTGCTCTGGGATTTTCGACATCGCGGACGGTGTTGCACAAATCCATCGACGGTGAGTTGGTGCCCGGCACAACGGCGACCAAGGAGGAGTTGATTGGTATTGGTCGCGCAATGGGACGCGTTGGTTTTGGCGTGTTCGAGCTCGCGAGTGATCTCGTGCCCGAGTGGAATGAATTTGAATGGATGGGTGAGTTGAGCCGCGAGACCCGTCTGCCGGTGAGTTTCACGGCCTTACAATCGCCGCTGAAAGCCCTGAGTTTTGAAGAGCAGCTTGCTGCGATGCGCGCAGAGAATGCCAAGGGCGCGAACATCATGGCCCAAATTTCGATGCGTGGTACCGGGCTGCTGCTCGGTTGGCAGGCGAGTTTTCATCCTTTCAGTCAGAAACCCAGCTGGCTGGCAATCGCCGATGAGCCCTGGGACGTTCAGTACGCCAAGTTATGCGACCCCGCATTCAAAGCTGCATTGCTGGCGGAGAAGAGCGAGCCCGTTGGCGGTGACCTGCAATTGATTCTCGATTTGCTCGACTCAGCGTTCGGGATGCAGTTTGAAATGGGTGAGGGTTTTAACTACGAACCCACCGCAGAGCAGTCGATAGCGTCCCGAGCACAGGCTCAGGGCATCGAGGCCAATGCCTACGCGTACGAGGTGTTGATGCGCAATGAAGGAAGTGCGTTTATTTATTTCCCATTGCTCAATTACTCTGACGGTAACCTTAATTTTCTAGAGCCGGTTCTGCGCTCAGACGACTGTGTGAACTCGCTGTCAGACGGCGGAGCCCACTGCGGCACCATCTGCGATGCGGCGGCCCCAACCTTCATGCTCGAATATTGGGTTAGAGACCGACAGCGGGGCGCTCTGTCACTCTCGCAAGCTGTTAAAAGGCAGTGTTATGACACGGCGCAATTGTATGGGCTGTGCGACCGTGGCGTAGTGGGAAGCGGCTACTTGGCCGACTTGAATATTATTGATCTCGATGCGGTGCGCTTAAACAGTCCATGGGTTGCGCGGGACTTACCTGCTGGGGGTAAGCGGCTCCTGCAAACTGCAGAGGGTTACCGAGCTACAATTAAATCCGGTGTCGTGACGTTTCGTGACGGAAAATTTCAGTCAACGACCCCGGGTGGGCTGATTAGAGGTCCTCAGCCGGCCCCGGCCACTGCCAGCCACCAAGCGCCTGCCAGCGGTTGACGATAAGGCAAAACAACTCTGCAGTTCGCTCGGCGTCGTAAGCCGCCGAGTGCGCCTCTGAATTGCTGAACGGTATATTCGCCCGCTTGCAGGCTTGGGCCAGTACCGTGTGGCCAAACGCCAAACCCGCAAGGGTGGCGGTATCGAAATGCGAAAACGGGTGAAACGGATTGCGCTTGATGTCACATCGAGCGCTCGCTGCATTCAGGAAGCCCGCATCAAAGTGGGCATTGTGGCCAACCAGGATGGCCCGGTTACAGCCGGTATCCCTGACTTCCCGACGTACCCGGCTGAAGATGTCGCCAAGCGCGATGTCCTCGGGCACCGCATCACGCAGGGGGTCCTCGGGGTCGATGCCTGTGAATTCCAACGCTGAGGGTTCTAGGTTTGCGCCTTCGAAGGGGTCGACGTTAAAACTTAGGGTCTCGCCTGGCCGTAATTCACCTTCCTCGGTCATCTCCAGTAGGGTGGCGGCCACTTCGAGTAAGGCATCGGTATCTGCATTGAACCCCCCAGTCTCGAGGTCGATGACGACCGGCAGGAAGCCCCGGAACCGTTGGCGGATGAGTGACTCCCCGTCATCGTTCACGACGCGATCTGCCAGCGTAAGGTCTCTCCGGCGCGCAGCGGAATAACGAGGTCGTTACCAAAGCTGAGACTTTCGGGCAGGGTGTTGGGAGTTTTGCGCAAGGTGATCGTATCGGTGTTGCGAGGTAAGCCATAAAAGTCGGGACCGTGGTGACTCGTAAAGCCTTCGAGATGCTCAAGTGCATCTTCGTCTTCAAAAACTTCCGCATAGAGGGGCAGGGCACTCGTGGCCGTGTAGCAGCCGGCGCAGCCACAGGCACTCTCTTTCGCACTGCGGACATGAGGTGCTGAATCAGTACCAATGAAAAATCGACTGCTGCCCGAGGTTGCGGCCTTACGTAAGGCAGTTTGGTGGCTGTTGCGCTTCAGAATTGGCAGGCAGTAATAATGAGGCCGAATCCCGCCAACGAGCATATCGTTTCGGTTGTAAAGTAAGTGCTGCGGCGTGATCGTTGCCGCAACCCGGTCCCGTGCGCCCGCGACAAAGGCGACCGCATCTTCGGTTGTTATATGCTCAAAAACGACCCGTAAGCCGCTGAACTGCTCGACCAGCGGCTCAAGGTGCTGCTCGATAAACAATTTCTCACGATCGAAAATATCGACATCACTGCCTGTGACTTCGCCGTGAACCAGAAGCGGAATATCGTGCTCTTCCATGGCCTCGAGGGTTGGATATAGCGCTCTGAGATCATTTACCCCCGCGGCGGAGTTCGTGGTGGCGCCCGCCGGATACAGTTTGACGGCCCGCACGTGGTCGGAGGCGGCCGCTCGGGCAATCTCCTCGCGGCTGGTGGTATCGGTGAGGTAGAGCGTCATCAACGGGTCAAAACTCGGTGCCTCGGGTGCCAGTGCATCGAGAATCCGCTGTCGGTAGGCGAGCGCTTGTTCAACGGTTGCCACCGGAGGCACCAAATTGGGCATCACAATCGCGCGGTGGGCCCAATGGGCTACGTCGTTGACCGTGCGTGGCAGCGCAGACCCATCGCGTAGGTGAATGTGCCAATCGTCGGGGCGGGTAAGAGTGAGGGTGTCCATGACATTGTTCCGCTGGGTTTGCGTATAGTCTAGCAGGGCTTAACTGGGCAATGATGCTCAGCGGGCGTAAACTGTAGCGCTCACCCTGTGTATTCTATTTAAATTTAAACGGATCTCCAGATTATGTCGTCTGTCAACAAAGTCGTGCTTGCCTATTCCGGTGGCCTCGATACCTCGGTCATTGTCCGCTGGCTGCAGGAAACCTATGGTTGTGAGGTGGTGACATTTACCGCCGACATTGGGCAGGGCGAAGAGGTAGAACCCGCTCGAGCCAAGGCGGAAGCCCTTGGCGTTAAGGAAATCTATATTGACGATCTGCGCGAAGAATTTGTTGCGGATTATGTCTTCCCGATGTTTCGCGCCAACACGGTCTATGAGGGCGAATATCTGCTCGGCACCTCGATCGCGCGACCGCTTATCGCCAAGCGGTTGGTTGAAATCGCCAATGAAACCGGTGCTGATGCGATCTCACACGGTGCGACCGGCAAAGGCAACGATCAGATTCGATTCGAATTAGGCGCATACGCACTAAAACCAGGCATCCAGGTGATTGCGCCCTGGCGCGAGTGGGACCTGGGATCTCGGGAATCGTTGATGGCCTATTGCGCCGAGCACAATATTCCCGTCGATTTTGCCAACGCCAAGAAGAAGTCACCGTACTCGATGGATGCGAATCTGCTGCATATTTCCTACGAGGGAGGGATTCTTGAGGATCCCTGGGCTGAGGCCGAGGATGATATGTGGCGCTGGTCAGTTAGCCCCGAGGCAGCGCCCGATACCGCTGAGGAAATTACGCTCACCTATCACAAGGGCGATATCGTCGCTGTCGACGGTGAGGCGATGACCCCAGCAGTGGTACTGGAGACCTTGAATCGGCGCGGCGGTGCGCACGGTGTGGGTAGAACCGATATTGTTGAAAATCGCTACGTGGGGATGAAGTCGCGGGGCTGCTATGAAACCCCCGGTGGTACGATCATGTTGCGTGCTCATCGGGCGATCGAATCGTTAACGCTTGATCGCGAAGCGGCGCATATGAAAGATGAGCTCATGCCAAAATACGCCAAGTTGATCTACAACGGCTACTGGTGGTCGCCG
The DNA here is from genome assembly GCA_965655505.1 of Luminiphilus sp. Lineage (GTDB taxonomy): Bacteria > Pseudomonadota > Gammaproteobacteria > Pseudomonadales > Halieaceae > Luminiphilus. The sequence continues at coordinate 19,504 of CBFHHJ010000012.1, read as the reverse complement.
GAACGACGCATGCTTCAGGCCGCAATTGACGCGACTCAGGAATACGTCAATGGTGAAGTCCGCCTAAAGTTGTATAAAGGCAACGTGATTGTTTGCGGCCGTCGCTCTGAAGACTCACTATTTGACGAAAGTGTGGCGACGTTCGAAGACGACGCCGGGGCTTACGATCAGAAAGATGCTGAGGGATTTATCAAGCTCAACGCACTGCGATTGCGCATTGCCGCGGGTAAGGGTCGGCATCAGGGTTAAGGACGAAGACCATACCGCTGACTGTGGAGAGTTCGGAGAATAATATGACGGTTACAAGCACCAGCACAGACACTGCCCATGCCCAGGCTCAGGCCCAGGCTAATAGCGAAGCAGAGTATCTCGATGTCCTGATCGTAGGCGCAGGTCTCTCGGGTATCGGCGCCGCGGTGAAGCTACAGCGGGATTGCCCCACTCATAGCTTTGCTTTGTTGGAGCGCCGTGAGGCCATTGGAGGCACTTGGGACATTTTCCGTTATCCCGGTATCCGCTCCGACAGCGATATGCATACTCTTGGCTACGACTTCAAACCCTGGGAAGCAAAAAAGTCCATCGCCGACGGTCCGGCAATTCTTGATTACGTCAATGAGACCGCCGACGAGTATCGAGTCCGAGAAAAAATTCGCTTTAATCACAAGGTCGTCGCCGCTGACTGGAAAAGCGACCTTGATCAGTGGCATGTGACCGTTGACGTCAACGGCGCCAAGCAGGAATACCGCTGTAAATTTTTGTTTATGTGCTCTGGCTATTACAGCTACGAGCAGGGCTATGAGCCTGACTTTCCCGGTAAGTCGGACTTTGCCGGTACGTGGATTCATCCCCAGTTTTGGCCCAAGGATTTAGACTACGCAGGTAAGAAAGTGGTGGTGATTGGCTCTGGCGCCACGGCCATGACCATCGTACCCAACATGTCTCGCGACGCTGAAAAAGTGACCATGTTGCAGCGTTCGCCTACCTATGTGATTTCGGCGCCCTCCGAGGATGGCCTCGCGAACAAGCTGCGTAGCTGGTTGCCGGCAAAGCTTGCCTACGATGTCACTCGCTGGAAGAACACTTTATGGCAGCAAATGTTGTATGGCCTGAGCCGTACTGCACCGTCATTACTCAAGGCGATGCTGCTCAAACGCGTGCGTAAAGAAATTGGTGATGTGTGTGACGTCGACCGTCATTTCACGCCCAGCTATAACCCATGGGATCAGCGACTTTGTCTGGTACCGGATGACGACTTATTCCGAGCGATAAAATCGGGCAAGGTCGATGTCGCGACTGATCACATTGAGGCCATCACCGAGACGGGCATTACCTTGAAGTCTGGCAAGCAGCTTGATGCCGACATCATTGTGTGCGCCACAGGGCTGGAGTTGGTCATCCTGGGCGGGGCGACCTTTACCATTGACGGTGCCGCGATCGAGTTTGAAAAAGAATG
>CBFHHJ010000012.1:0-18041 GCA_965655505.1 Luminiphilus sp. | reverse complement strand
GATGTGCTCAAACATCCCCAACATGGTGCAGACCTTTGGTTACGTCAATGCGTCCTGGACACTCAGAGCCGATCTTATCGCAGGGTGGGTCTGTCGACTGCTCAATCATATGGACAACAATGGTTACAGCAGCGCCACCCCACGATGCCCAGAACCCCTTGCGAACTCCATGCCCAAGCGACTTTGGATCGATGATTTCTCGGCGGGCTATATGCAGCGGGTACTGCCAAGATTCCCCCGACAGGGGGACCGAGAGCCCTGGATCAACCCCCAGAATTATCGCAAGGATCGAAAAATGTTCCGCGATGCGCCCTTGGAAGACGGTGCTCTAATATTTACCCGCACTCGCTCGAGCTCCCAAGACGCGCCACTCAAAGCCGCGAGTTAGTTGGGTTTGGCACCGTTGGAGCTTCAGGAGACGCTGGTTTACTGCCCCTACTGCGGTGAGCCCATCACCGTGTTGCTCAATCCCGAAGATGTGGGTGTCGACTACATAGAGGATTGCCAAGTGTGCTGCCGTCCTATTGATTTCATTATCAGCGATGATGGCATGGGTCAGCTGATGGCCACGGTGCGTGCTGAAAACGACTAGCTTGTAGTTCCTGCGTGTAGTCCCTGCTGATACGCCCAATACAGCGAGCTTCTGTGATCTAAGTCTGGCTTTGGAGTGGAGGCGTGCCCCCGAAATGCCATTTTTTTCAATTATTCGATAATTCCGATTGATGTTGTCGAAATAATTAACTTTTAAGATTGTTCGAAGACCACCATACTGTCCGTCAAGCAATACCAACTCACCCTTTTAGCATTTTTGGAGATAAGCAATGACTGTGTCACGTGTTCCGAACGTAACCTTCAAGACCCGTGTTCGCGATGAATCGGTTGAGGGATCAAACCCATTCCGTTGGGAAGATAAGACCACCGCTGACCTCTTCGGCGGCAAGCGAGTTGTGGTGTTTTCACTGCCCGGGGCCTTCACGCCCACGTGCAGCTCTAACCATCTGCCGCGGTACGATGAGCTCTACGAGGAGTTTAAAAAAGAAGGTATCGACGAAATCATTTGCGTATCGGTGAATGACGCATTTGTTATGTTTAAGTGGGGCAAGGAGATCGGCAACAAGAACATCTACCTGCTGCCCGATGGCAACGGTGAGTTCACTCGCAAGATGGGTATGCTGGTCGACAAGGCGAACCTGGGCTTCGGGATGCGTTCGTGGCGCTATTCGATGGTTGTGAACGACGGTGCGATTGAGAAGCTATTCTCTGAAGCCGGTTACGACGACAACTGCGAGACCGACCCCTTCGAAGTATCTGACGCTGATACTATGCTGGCATTCCTGCGTGGTTCGAACGTCGAAGAGACGCAGGTCTCTGAGCCACGTCTGGCTTTCGAGGGCTGATTGCAGTCGCACTGCGTAGGCTTTGTGCCTTGTAACCAGCGACGTCATAAATAGCCGGCTTATGCCGGCTTTTTTATGCCTGCGGTTAGCACCGTATCGTTTCGGTGCTAGTGAAAATCTCTGGATTTCACCCGCAGCGCTGTGAGGGCGTGGCTGTAGTCATACAACCCGCCGGCGATCACATGCATCACGCCGTCCCTGCATTCCAGGGTGCCCTTAACCAGTAGCAGTTGTGCGGTCATCAGGGCCTGCCGGAAATGCTCCTGCACCTTGGGCCACACAACGACATTGTGATTGCCGGTTTCGTCCTCAAGCGTCAGGAAAACAACCCCCGATGCTGTGCCCGGTCGTTGGCGACAGGTCACAATGCCGGCAATGCGGACAAAGCGGTTGTTTCCCCAGTGGCTGAGCTCTGTTTGCTTGCGGCAGCGATTGAAGGGCTCCTGATGGCGCAACAACGCGAGCGGATGTTCACGCAGGGTGAGACCGGTAGCGTGGTAATCGGCCAAGACATTCTCGGCGACCGAGGGTGCATCGAGGTGAACAGCATCATCAAGGTCGGTTGAGTACTGTCGGGACTCGGTGGTGAGTAATGGGCGCGGCGATTCCAGCGCCATAATCTGCCACTGGGTTTGATGGCGGTGGCCACTCAGGCTTGCCAGCGCATCAGCGGCGGCAAGTGCTTCCATGTTGCCTTTGTCCAGTTGCGCGCGCCGTCGGAGATCACCTACCTGATGGAATACCTGTTGTTGTCGCGCATCAATAATTCGCTTGGCAGCCTCACGATTCAGACCTTTGACCAGTCGCAGTCCCAGGCGGATGGGGGGCTGCCCGTGATCTGGACGCGGTAGCAGTTGATGGTCCCATTCGCTGTGGTTGATATCGGCAGGCAGTACAGTAATGCCGTGGCGTTTGGCGTCCTGAACCAATTGTGATGGCGTGTAGAAACCCATGGGCTGGCTATTGAGCAGGCCCACATAAAATGCTGCCGGATGATGGCATTTCAACCAGGCTGATACATAGGCGAGTAGGGCGAAGCTTGCCGAGTGAGATTCTGGAAAGCCGTAGCCGCCAAAACCTTTGATCTGGTCGAATAGCCGGTCGGCAAAATCGGGGCTGTAACCACGACGTAGCATGCCGTCTTTCAGTTTTTTCTCGAAAGTCAGTAGCTTGCTGTTTTTGCCCCAGTTGCTAATGGCGCGGCGCAGCGCATCCGCTTCACCCCCGGTAAATCCAGCGGCAACCATCGCAAGACGAATGACCTGTTCCTGAAAAATGGGTACTCCCAGCGTACTCTCGAGCACCGAGCGGATATCTTCACTGGGATAGTTGACCTTCTCCAGGCCGTGCTTGCGGCGCAGATACGGATGCACCATGTCGCCCTGAATGGGGCCGGGGCGGACGATGGCGATTTCGATGACCAAATCATAGAAGCAGGCGGGTTTGAGTCGCGGCAGCATCGACATCTGCGCTCGAGATTCAATCTGGAAGACGCCAATGGTATCCGCCTGCTGCAGCATTTGATAAGTGGCTTTATCCTCTCGTGGAATGTCTTGTAACCGAGTAATATTGGCGTGATCCCGATGTACCAGTGCCAGTGATTTACGGATCGCTGCGAGCATTCCCAGCGCCAGTACATCGACTTTTAAAAGCCCCAATGATTCGATGTCTTCCTTGTCCCATTGGATAACGGTGCGGTCGGCCATGCTGGCATTCTCGATAGGCACCATATTGGACAGTGGACCACGACTGATGACAAAGCCACCGACATGCTGAGATAGGTGACGCGGGAAGCCCAAAATTTCCTGCACTAACTCAAGAAATAACCGAGCCTGCCGGCCAGCCATGCCGACTCCCTGCTGTTCAAAGCGTTGGGTGAGTTCCCGTTCCCGATTCCACCAGGCGAGTGATTTGGCCAGATCATCCACAAAAACTGCATCAAGACCCAAAGCCTTTCCAATGTCGCGCACCGCGCTTCGAGATCGGTAAGTGATAACCGTAGCAGCGAGGGCAGCCCGGCGCCGACTGTATTTTTGATAGATATATTGAATCACTTCTTCCCGGCGCTCGTGCTCAAAGTCCACATCGATATCCGGTGGCTCATCCCGCTCGCGGGATATAAAACGTTCAAACAACAGTGATACCTGTTCGGGAGACACCTCGGTGATGTGTAGGCAATAGCACACGACCGAATTGGCTGCTGAGCCCCGACCCTGGCAGAGAATGTCGCGCTCTCGGGCGAAGCGAACGACATCAAAAACGGTGAGGAAGTAATACTCGTAGTTGAGTTCGGTGATCAGTTCGAGCTCACGATGAATCCGCTCCTGAATGGCCAGCGGCACGCCATCGGGCCAGCGTCGTGCGGCACCGGCAGCCACTTCCTGACGTAGATAGCTGTTGGCATCGTGTCCGTCCGGTACGACTTCTTCAGGGTACTCGTAGCGCAACTCATCAAGACTGAACGTGCACTGGGCCGCGATACGCAAGGTTTCCCCCGTCAGTGAGGGCGGATACAGCGGCAGTAGTTTGTCGAGGCTGCGTAGGTGCTGTTGGCTGTTGGCCAGTCGCCGCTGGCCGAGGCGATCGACGCTGGTGTTGTAACGCAGAGCAGTGAGCACATCGTGCAAGCGCTTGCGGGCTGCACAGTGCATTTGTACGTCGCCACAGGCCACCATGGGTAGTTCGAGTGTTTGAGCGAGCTGCCAGCGATGGCGGAAGCGTCGCACTTCATCGTTACCCAGCAGCCGTGCCATACCTATCCATACCCGACCTCGGCACAGGCGCGCTAATTGTTGACCGTAGGCTGTTTCCTGCTCCCCTTCACCGGGTAGCCAAATCAACAGGCAGCGTTTGAGATGGAAAATGATATCCCGCAAATGGGTCGTGTATTCCCCTTTGGGGCTGCGTCTGCGGGAGCGACTGATAAGCCCTGACAACTCACCGTAGGCAGCTCGATTCGGCGCTAGCGCGATCAACCGAATGCCCTCGGTCAGGTTGAATTCGCTACCGATAATGAGCGGGAGCCCAACCTCTTTGGCTGCAACATGCGCTTTGACGACGCCGGCTAGTGAGCACTCGTCGGTAATTGCCAGTGCCTCATAGCCACACTCAGCGGCCCGCAACACCAGCTCTTCCGGGTGCGAAGCGCCCCGGAGGAAGCTGAAATTACTCAGGCAATGGAGTTCGGCATATGACACGGCTGGCTCACGTTGTATTGCATATTTTTACTGTATATTTATACAGTATAACGTGAGTTGGGAGGCTGTGGTTGTACTTATTAGAATGGCGTTTTAAGCACTGCCCTTGGCTATTTTTCAGTCAGCGGCCGGTGATTTCGCCGTGCAGGGCGGCCAAACGTTGCAATAGCTGGTTCTGTGCACGAGTGGGAATATTCTCATCGTCCATTGCTTTAATCAGGTCTTCCACAATTGCATTGAAGTGCACTTCGCCAATCGCCATCCCTTGATGGGTTTCAGACATTGGATCTCCCGTGTACACGCAAGGGCCGCCACTGATTTCACAAAGGTGTTCAATGATTTTGCTGTGGAAGCGGTCGATGTCTGTTGCAGCGAAGAATTCAATGACTCGGTCATCCTCGCCGATGTGATAGAGAAAGTTGTCGGTAATCCGCGTGATACCGTCGATGCCGCCTAATGATTGATATAGCGCATCGTCTGACGAAGGTGTGGCGCAGCCCGCCAGTAGGCTGATACCAAGCGCTGCCAGCAACAGCCGGGTAGCGCGAACTGACAGCCCGATGGCTTGCTGCAGGCCGGTCATTGAGTCACCTGCATGGACAGGTACCAACCCGACTGGTCTTCAAGCCCCGCAATACTGCCCAGCTGGGCCCAGGCCGCGACAACTGCGACGCGTTTGTTGGGAAACCAGGCGATGAACGCATCGGCCCAGTCTTCTTCACCGAGCCCGAGTTGGTCGGGCTTCTGACGATAGTCGACGCCGACTGCCCAGTTGTAGTCTAAAAACACAGCGGCGCTACCCTCAATTTGCCAGTCCCCCGTGTCTTCACCGGCACTACCGAAACCCAGCAATCCGCCCTGGTTGGCTTCGGTATGGCGCACGGTGACATTGGTAAACACGTTGTAGCCCCCGGCTGCGCCCAGCCAAAGTTTTGCCGCACTTGCGTAGTAGTCAGTACCCGATGCGTCTGCAGCACCGAGTAATGTCGGTACCGCCATATCCTTGTTGCGCTTAAATTGCGCGCCCACGGCGATCTGAGGCAGGTCACCGTAGATAAGGTCGCCCGTTATTCGCGCTTTCACCCCGACGATATCTTGTTCAATGTCGAGTCCCAGTGGCAACACATTCAAATGTTGTCGAGCGACGCTGAACTCGAAGCGATTATTGATGCCGACTGCCGCGCCAGTACTCCACAGCGAGAAATCATCGACATTCACCGCGGTATAAAAGCCCGCTCCGCCGACCTCGGTGTCGGAGCCGTACCCGGCGATAACGGCCCAAGGCACGATCCCGCCTCCCGCGCTGCCCTCAATCTGCATGGCGCCTGAGGTGGCGAGCAAGCGGCTGCCGGGATCAGCGCTGGTTGTCGACGGTGTCAGCAGGGTTACTAACGCGGCTACCGACAGAAGAATGGATACGCTAGCCCGGTTTGATTGGCGTGTGTGCCAGCAGGCGAACTGATGAGCTGTCGAATCGATCATGGATTTAGTGGTGTTGGGCACTGACAGGGCACCTAGCCACTAGGTGAGCTGATGGCGTGGGCGATGTGGCTGTCATGGTCGCGCCACCAGCGCTCGAATTCGTCCTGTGACATCGGGCGGCTGAGATGATAGCCCTGGATGGCGTCGCAACCCATCTGCCGCAGCAATAATAGCGATGTGTGACTCTCGACACCCTCGGCAAGCACGCTCAGTCCCAGGTTATGGCCAAGCTCTATCGTTGACCTCACAATTTTATGGTCATCGGCGTCAGAGTCCAGCGCCATCACGAAGCACTTATCGATCTTGAGCTCGTGAACGGGAAGCAGTTTCAGCTGAGAGAGGGATGAGAACCCTGTGCCAAAGTCATCGATTGCCAAGGTGAAGCCCGCTTCGCGGAGCTGATTCAGATGTGCGACAGCTTGCTTTGAATCATCGATGGTCGCGCTCTCGGTTACCTCTAGGACAAGCTGTTCCGGTTCCGCGCCAGCGGCTGCAATCGTCTCGAGATTGCGCTCGACAAAATCCGGCTGCTGAAAGTCGCGGCCCGATACATTGACTGCAATTTGCAGGTCGATACCCAGTTCGCGCCAATGTGCCGCACACCGAGCGGCTTCGGCCATCACCCAATCTGACAAGGCGTGGATGTCACCTGAACTCTCCGCAAGTGGAATGAATTCGTCGGGGAATACTTTGCCAAGCTCGGTGTCAGTCCAGCGTAACAGTGCCTCTGCCTGCGTAACCCGGTTGCGATGCAGGTCAAATTTCGGTTGATAGTGCAATGACAGCCCATCGCCCTCTATAGCCTGTTGAAGCCGCTGGGTGACCCGTAGTTGGCGCATCAGTTTCAGATCTTGGCCTTCTTCGTAGAAGGTGATGCCCTCGATGCCGATGCCCGCTCGCGCCATAGCAATGGCGCTGCGACGGATCATGACGTCGGGTTGATCCCCGTCTTTGGGGCTGAGTGCAGCGCCAATACGCAGGTCAATTTTGACTTCGATACCGCCGCAAATAACGGGTGCCTCAAGGGTATTCACAATGTTGTTTGCAAGGGCAACGGCACTGGCTTTATCGCCACTGTCGCAGTACATGAGAAATTGGTCTCGCCCGATGCGCGCAACGCGATCGTCGGCGCCAAGTTGGGTTTTTAGAAGGTCGGCGAGTTGGCGCAGGAGTTGATCGCACCAATCCATACCGTAGGCTTCGTTGAGGTTTTGATACTTGTTGACCTGAATTGCCAGCGTCGAATATCCCTCGACGGAATGCGCCGACGAGCGCTCAAGAATATGTTCGTTGAGGTGCTGTCGATTGGGCAGATCGGTCAGCTCATCATAGCGGGCTTGATGAAGAATGCGGGCCTCCCGCTCACTGATCGCGGCCTCCATGTGATTCATGGTATCGGCCAGAAAACCAAATTCGTTACGGGTATCGACACTAATAGTTGTCGAGTAATCCCCTGCTGCGATGTCATTGGCTGCAGCGACCAAAGTGGCGATGGGGCGCGTAACGGAGCGTGCGATTTGCCATGCGGTGAACCCAGTGACCAGCAACGACAACAGGCCGATCAACCAGAGCTGGCGCTGCCAGGGTTTCCAGTTATCGAGTGCCGTGGTGAGTGACGAACTGAGTACCACCTGCAGACTGACATCATTCAACTCTTCAAGTGCAAATTGATGGCTGAGCATATTTTGATCTTGCAGTCGTGTGATCAGCATTTCTGTCGCTGACGCTAGGTCGGTGTCCGAGAATTCACCGCGCGCGATATTGTTGAGCGTGCTGATAGTCCGCGTACCACCATCCTGATCAGCAAACAGTAGGCTGACGTCTGTCAGAGACAGGCGCTTAAGGTTCTCTGTCAGCTCGTTATCGATGACAGCGCCCATGCCAACCCATCCGATGAGATCCGGTGCCCGGATGGGAACAACAGCGACCTGGTAGATATTGTTTTCACTGAATAACAGTCGTGACATCTCACCTCGAATGAGACTGTTGCGCTGCTGTTGGTCGCCGAGATCGTGGGTGGTTTCGGTCACCTGCCCCTTAGGATCGAGCAGGAACATCATATCCGCGTCGACCCGCGCGCCATGGTTAGCCAGAACACTGATAATCGTTTGCTGCTCGCCAGTGGCTATGGCGCGGCGGAAGCCAAAATCTTCGGCGAGAATTTTGGCGCGTTCGCGCAGTTGTCGGTTCGACTCTCTGATGATTTCTTCAAGAACCTTTTCGGCAACGGTCAGGGTCTTGTCGGTATTCTCCCGGACGGTGGTTGTTGCGGTCTGCCAGGACAAAGAGCACAGTGGCTGTCAGTGCCAGCGCCGTGACCACCTAAAAGGCGATCAGTAACTGATAGCGAAATTCAATCTTCATTTTCGGCGGTATCGCTTGAGGCGCTCCTCAAGGGCTTCGTCAGATTTTGGCGCCTGTGGATCAGTGCTATCCCAGGTTATCGGCAGTTTTACGGTGCCGTCTGACACCGGCAGCGTCTGCCATTGTGCGGCCTGTGGATGCCAAACATCCACTTCTGTCACGTCGCCCGTATTGATACGCGCGCGGCCCGCATCATCGCTAACAGCGCCCGGGTTGGGTGTCACCAAGACATAAGCTTTCATTGTGTCATGCACATTGCAGCCAAGGGTCACCATTCCAGCTCGCTCAAATTCTACGGGCTCGGCATCGTTGGCGTGGTACAACTTAAGCTCAAAGGTCTTGGCATCAGAGAATGAATAGACGTGATGACGAATGTCATCGCTGTTTGGGAAGCGCACCCGGGACCCGGGGGTGGTGATGGAGACGAAAGGCTCAAAATGCCTGTCAATTTGGTCAACGATTATGTCTTTGGATACTCCGTTACTGTCACTGTCAGCAAGCAACACGATTGCGCTTGGAACGGGTTGGCCCGTCGTGTCGACAACCAGAATATCGGCGACTGCCATGGGACCGATTAGTGCCATGAGCAGCGCGGCGATGCTACGACAACACATATTTTTGGGTGCGCCCAGAAAAACTCGTCGTATCATTGTGGAGCCATCCTAATGCCGCTACAACGCGGATAATCTTAGTGTTTTTTTAGGGCGCACGGCGGTTTGCGTGAAGTTGTCGTCAGAGCGCCTGTTAGTTGGCATAGTAGCCCTTTATGCGAAGGAATAAGCCCATGTCCCTGATCAGATTGTTGGCGTTACTAGTGTCTTTACCGTTGTTGACGATGGCCTGCACAGGGGTGCCCGACGGCATTGAGCCGGTGACGGGCCTCGATACCGAGCGTTATTTGGGGCGCTGGCACGAAGTTGCACGACTCGACCACAGTTTTGAGCGGGGTTTGGTCGACGTAACGGCAGAATATAGCCTGTTAGATGATGGCGATATTCGGGTGTTGAACAGTGGCACCGATAGCGAGAGTGGCGAGCGCGAGAGTGCCGAGGGACGTGCAAAATTTGTCGGTGATGCCGACGTCGGCCATCTCAAGGTGTCGTTTTTCGGACCTTTTTACGGCAGCTACGTAATTTTTGAGCTCGATCCAGCGTATCAATACGCCTTCGTCGCGGGATTTAACACGGATTATCTTTGGCTGTTATCCCGCACCCCAAGCGTGAGCGATGAGGTGCGCCAGCGCTTCGTCGAGCGCGCTGGCGCCGCGGGCTTTGATACCGACAAGCTGATTTGGCTCGACGGTAGCTGAGGGCTGGGCGCTGAGGCCCAGCTGTTGTTCTAAGGCTTAGTATTTAGATCTTGTTGCCGGCATTCATAAGCTGCCATTGATCTTTGCCGTTTTTGCGCTGATACCGATACTGCACCGGTGAACCCTCGGGGAGGGTGTGCAGTTGGTCTTCGGCTTTTGCCTTGAACTGAATGCGCGCGCGCGTCTTGCTCTTTTGCATACGACACGGTGCATTTTCGCCATTTTCGGCATTGTGGAAGGTCACTCGAACTTCGTTGCTCGCACCGGCAGTATCATTGTTGTGTACGTGACCGGTGAAAATGCACTCGCGTGTGACATCTTCAGCCATAGCACCGGTAGTGAATAAAACGGTGCTGAGTAAAGCTACTTGTAATGTTTTCATTGCTTTCTCTCCTGCGCTTCACAGCGCGTCTATCGCTTCACAGCGTTATTTTGCGGTGGTTGCCGCACGTCTTCGGTGGGCCCGTTACCTTGTTAGGTAGCGATCGTCGCCGACATGTTGCTTTGTGGCGATATCGCTAGGCTGTCACCAAAATGAAATATAAATGTAACATAAGTGAAATATAAGTGTCATCTAGTGTTTCGTAAATTTGCCACTACCGGGCTCAATCAACTGATCTCAAAGGAAAAAGTGCGCTTTTGGCCGGCTAGGCATCGAGTGAGTTGACTTAAGGAAGTACGCCCTGAACATACCAGCGGCGGTTGCGGCGGTCCTGAAATAACCACAAAGGCTGTCCATTGGTGGAGCGCGCAACGTAGTAATCCCGGCTGACGGGTTGCTGCCACCAGTTATCTTCTATTCGCTCGGGACCATAGATCACATCAAGGGGTCCATTCCAAAACAAGCGTTCCTGCTCCTGGTGAACCGGTTGAGGCTCAGCAAATAGCCAGAAGGGTCGTTGCCCACTGTGGCGATACTCAATCACAGAATCACTACTATCTTGGCTCAAATATTGGCTGTGTTCGGGGAGGTGTGCCTCACGCAGACCAAGCTGCCTGACAGCTTGCAACCCAAGGCGACCACGCAGGCGATCGAGCAAGCTGTGTAGAGGTTCGGCGGTGTGGCTCTGATTAAACAGATCGCTGGGTCGAACCTGGTCGCTTGTCAGTTGGTTAACATCGAGGGCCAGTCCTTCGATATCGTTCCCGATTGTCAGTCGCTCTAAGTGCAGGCAAGACAGTTCCAACCAGATTGATGAATTGGTATGGGCTTCGCTGCTGGTAACCGTGAAATTCTCTGGGTCGCCGCGCATCCGCAGTAACTGCCAGGTAATGACGCCGGTGCTGAGCTGAGTATTGCGGAGAAACTGGCAAAATCCCTCAAGTAGCTGAACCATCGCCGGCTTAAGTTCTGCGGTATGGCGGATTTCGAATCCAAACCAGAGTGCGTCATAAAAAGTGGCGGGCGGATGGTAGTCCTGAGTGACATCGTCGCTACTGGCGATAGCGCGGGCGAGCCATTGTTGGAAGGGTTTTCCGCAGCGCCGGCCGATGGCTGCGGAGGGGAGCGCTAATAAGTCGTCGATAGAGTGGATGCCTGCGCGTTCAAGACTAGTGATCACACGCTGAAAATCACCGCCGTTGTCACAGGGAATCATGGATAGCGGCAGCGGGCCGAGGCGAGTCGTCAACGAGGGGCTGGCATCAATTGCGTTGGCATTTTCTTGCAGGCTCAAAAGCCCCGCTGCAATACGGTTAGGCGCTAACGCAAAGCGGGTGACAAAGCCCCGGTGTGCCATAGCGCGCTGTAACTGCGCAATGAGTGGTTCGATACTGCCATACAGACGCAGGCAGCTGCCGACTTCCAGCTGCAGGGCATTATCCTGCCAGGCTTCAAGGGTTGGGGTGATGCTGTACGCCCAGTGCAGCAGTCGTTGCAGCGTGCGCTGTTCTTGGGTTCGGTCACGCTCGAGGAGTATCAGCGTGTCATCAGCAATGAGTGCTCGGACGGTACTAGCGCTTTGGCCGCAGCTGACGCCTGTGGCGAGCGCTTCATCGTTGGCTGCGACGACTCGCTGGCGCTCAAGCACGACCACCGGGCGCGACTCTTCCTTCGACAGGCAGTCGAGGGGCAGGCGCGGAAATCGAACACAGAGCCAAAGGGACATTGAGATGCACTAATACTGTTTAAATATACAGTATTTTAGTGGGCCGAGCTCTGCAAGTGCTGTTTAAGTTAGAGAGTGCTTCTCAATCAAGCAGGGCGCAACAAGGTCAAATACCACCACTTTCCATCAGGTACTGAATCGCGCCTTTGATGGCAAAGCCAAGGATGCCCATGGCAAGGGCGATAAACAAAATGAACGTGCCATACTTACCGGCTTTGTTCTTGCGTGCTAAATCCCAAACGATGAACACCATAAATAGCATGAGGCCGCCTACCCCCAGGGTGACGCCCCAGTCGCTCATCCATTCATCGAGGGCCACTTCAGCTGGCTTTGATGGTGGTGTTCAGTGTGACTGACGCGGTCATGGAGTTCGTGATCAGGCAGCTCTCTTCAGATTTATGCAGTACTCGCTCGAGTTTGCTGGCGTTTTCGGTACTCGTCACGATGACATCGAGCGCAATTTCAGTGAACTGGTTTTTTCGGTCGATCCGATCGAGTGTGCCTGTGGCAACGCATTGAATAGCCTGCCATTCAACTTTGGATGCGCGCGCAATGCCTCGAAAGCTCAATATAAAACAATCAGCCACCGCCGCCATGATCAGAGCCTCAGGGCTCCACTGGTCTCCTGGCCCGCCAAATTCTGCTGGCGCATCTGTGGTGATGTCGACAACGCCGTTACTACTGACAATCACATGAGAGTCGCCCGCGGCACCTTTAGCGGTCACCGTGTAGTGATGGGGTAGTGCTTCCATGGGTATCGCTCCAAAAGTGGCTTTTCGAATGCCGCTTATTCTACACCGGCCTTCGTCTTGTCGCCACGATGAGCCTGAACTAGCATGCAGTACTCAACAATAACGATAAGTCATTCACTATGGCGCATTTTCAATGGCTAGCGGCAATGCCGTGCTATTTCGATCGGCGGGGGTGGTATGCGAACCTCAAGTCCTGAGCGAATCCAGCAGCTCACCGAACTCGGATTATGGCAAGGAGACACGCTGCATAGCCTGTTGGCGCAACATTGCCGCGAGCGACCCAGTGCGCTCGCTGCGGTCGATCAGCCCAACAAGCAGGCCTTGATGGGCAGTCCGCCCCAGCGTTTGAGCTTTGCAATGCTTGATATCGCCAGTGACGTCTTAGCGAGTCAGCTGTTGGCGCGGGGGGTGCGGGAATCCGATGTGGTGATGGTTCAGCTGCCCAACTGTGTCGAGCTAGTGGTTTGCTTTTATGCGTTGAGCAAAATTGGCGCGGTGATTTCGCCACTGCCGGTTCAGTACGGTGCCCATGAAATCGCGGGTTTTGGTCAGAGCCTCAACCCCGTAGCGTTTATTAGTTGTAATGAATTTCAGGGGCGGAATTTGGCAGAGCGAGCCCGAGGTGTACTGGCGGATGTCCCGGTGTTGACGGTCGATGACGACCTCGACTGCGCCGCGTCAGCGCTTGATGAGCCCTCTGCCAAGGTCTTGCAGGATTACCGCGCCGAGGTTCCTGACGACCCTCATCGAGTGATCACGATCTGCTGGACCTCAGGCACAACCGGTACCCCCAAAGGTGTCCCGCGCTCTCACGCGATGTGGTTGGCAACCGCGCGAGCGACCGCCGAAGCTGGGGGCTATCAGGCCGGCGAATATTTGCTCAACCCGTTTCCGCTAGTGAACATGGCCGCAGTGGGGGGCTTCCTATTCGCAGCGGCTGTGCACGGTTGTGGTTTATTTCTTCACCATCCCCTGGATCCAACACTGTTTCTTCAGCAACTTCAGGATGAGCAAATCAACTTCACCATTGCGCCGCCGGCGCTGCTCAATCAACTTGCTCAGCAGTCAGCGCTGTGGCAGCAGTTCGATTTCAGTGCTGTGCGCGCAATTGGTTCGGGTTCTGCGCCACTTTCGCCAGAAATGATTCGCGTATTCGAGCAGGAGTACGGCAAGCCAATCATCAATTTTTACGGTTCTAACGAAGGTATCTCTCTCTTCGCTACCCCGGAAAATGCCTCCGATCCAGCGACCCGCGCCAATCAGTTTCCGCGCCTCGGTGTTAAAGGGATGCCTTGGACCGGCTACGCCTCGACTGCTGTCATGAGTAAGGTGATTGACCCTGAGGCCGGAATCGAACTGACGGCTCCGGGGGATGTCGGTGAGCTGTGTTTCGCGGGTGCGACGGTGTTCGACGGTTATCTGGGTATGGATAACGGCGACGTCTTCACATCCGATGGTTTTTTCAGAACCGGTGACCTTGTTGAGATTTGCGGTGACCCGCCGAATTACTATCGGATCGCTGGCCGCTGCAAAGACATTATTAATCGCGGTGGTATGAAGATCTCGCCGGTGGAGCTCGATACCTTGCTTGAGACCGCACCCGGCGTTCGCGAGGCGGCGGTTTGCGCCTACCCCGACCAAAAGCTCAGTGAGCGCGTTGCAGTTTGTGTTGTGCCCTCGGAGCCCGAATCTCCCCCTTCTCTCGAGATGCTGTGCGCGTATCTTACCGAGCGCGGTGTGGCGCGATTCAAACATCCCGAGCGATTGGAAATACTGACGGCGTTGCCCCGCAACCCGATGGGTAAGGTCGTGCGTGGCGAGCTTCAGAAAACCGTATCAAACGATGCCTAATCATAACGAGGAGAAGGGCTGATGAGTTCCGCAATTTATGTGTTGGGTGGTAGTCAAACGGATTTTGCGCGCAATTGGGTGCGTGAAGATCTCGAGATGTTTGATTTGTTTGCAGAGGCACTGACCGGCGCCTTGTCCGATGCGGCGATCGAGCCTGGCGAGATAGAAGTGGGCCACATAGGTAACTTTGTTGGCGATCTGTTTGCAGGCCAGGGTTTGCTGGGTGGGTTTTTTGGTGAGCTGTATCCCGAATTAATATCACTCCCAACCTCTCGCCATGAAGCTGCGTGCGCCTCTGGCTCGATGGCGATGTTGGCTGCCATGCGCGACATTGAGTCGGGTCATTATGAAACTGCCTGCGTCCTTGGGCTGGAGCTGATGCGCAATGTGAATGGCCGCACCGCGGCAGAACATCTGGGTGCGGCTGCGTGGCATGGACACGAGGCCACGGAGTGCGAGTATCCCTGGCCTCACTTATTTGATCGAATCACCGAGGCTTACGAAGTGCGCCACGGAATTCGAGGCGAACATCTGCGGACCATTGCTGAAATTAACTTTGCCAACGCCCGTCACAATCAGCTGGCTCAATCACGAGATTGGCAGTTCCCCGATGGGGCTTTTTCGACGGATGATCAGCTCAATCCGGTCATTGAGGGGCGTGTCCGCAAACTCGATTGTGGCCAGATAACCGATGGTGCCGCCTGCGTGATTCTTGCGAATGAGCGGGTTGCCAAGGCTCATGCGCAGAAGCTTGGGCTGCAACTGGCAGACCTACCGCGTATTAAGGGGTGGGGTCACCGTTCGAGTGCAATATCTCTGGCGAGCAAATTAGCGGCCTCAAAAGATCAGCCATTGCTGTTTCCCCATGCAGCACAGACCTTGTCCGATGCGCGGCGACGCGCGGGGATGAGTGACGTTACCGAGCTCGACGGGCTGGAAACCCATGATTGCTTCACGGTGACCGAATATATGGCGATCGATCATTGTGGGTTAACCGCTCCGGGTGAAAGCTGGAAAGCGATAGCTGAGGGACGAATTACCAAAGATGGCGACTTTCCGATCAACCCAAGCGGTGGTCTGATTGGCCTCGGTCACCCGGTCGGTGCAACAGGTGTACGTATGGTGTGGGACTGTGCCAAGCAGGTCACGGGACGTGCCGGTGCATGCCAGATTGCGGGTGCCGAGAATATGGCGACCTTTAATGTCGGCGGCAGCACGACCACCTGCGCCAGTTTTATTGTGGGTGTGGGTAGCTGATTGGTGGCGGCACTGCGCGAGGTCTTTATTTATGATGCCATCCGTAGTGCACGTACACGGGCCAAACCCGACGGTGGGCTGTACGATCTGACCCCCCCAGCCCTACTCGGGCAGTTGTACCACCGCCTTGCTGAGCGAACCCGCCTCGATCCCGAGCTTATTACCGAGGTAATGCTCGGTTGTGTCACCCAGTACGGTGAGCAGGCTGCGAATCTGGCTAAAACGTCGGTACTGCATGCGGGTTGGCCGGCTCATATAGCCGGGCTCACGGTTAACCGCTTCTGCTCATCGAGTATTGATGCCATTGCGCTGGCAGCACTTAAGGTCGCCACTGGGCAAAGTCAGGGGATTATCGCCGGTGGCATCGAGATGATGTCACGGGTACCGCTGCTCGCAGATGAGGCCCGCGTATTTACCGATATGGCCTATGGTGTCCGCAATCAGGTGTTACTTATGGGTAGCGGTGCGGATCTGATAGCCACCCGACTGGGTGCTACCCGTGAGGACTGCGATGCGGTGGCGTTGTTGAGCCAGCAGCGGGCCGCCCGGGCGCAGTCGGAAGGGCGCTATACCTCGATCGTTGGTATCGAGACTCCAAAGGGCATCGTATCTTTGGATGAGTGCGTGCGACCCGATATCACCGCCGAGCGTCTGGCCAAGCTGCCGCCAGCGTTTGCTGAATTGGGCGCGGCAGGCGCAGATGCAGCGCAACTGGCTGCGAGCCCTGGTCTCGATCGGATTGAGCACGTGCACACGGCGGGTAATTCTCCCGCGATGTGTGACGCTGCGGCGGTGACGCTGATTGGTGATGAGAGTCTTGGTAAGCAGCTTGGTATTAGTCCCCGGGCGCGCTTGCTGGGCAGCGCGACCGCTTGCGGTGATCCCCTTGAAGTGCTGGCGGGTTGCATACCGGCGACCCAGCAAGTGTTGCGGAATTATGAGACGAGCACCGACGATATTGATCTTTTTGAGATTCACGAAGCTTTTGCCGCAACCGTGATCAAGGTGCGCTCAACGCTCAATATTGACGACAGTCGGCTAAATGTAAACGGCGGGGTGATTGCCCTGGGACACCCGATGGGTGCCACGGGTGCCATCATGACGGGCACGTTGCTTGATGAGTTGGAGCGCAGCGATTTATCGGTGGGCGTGGTCGCAGCCAGTGGCGCCGCAGGGAGTGGCAGCGCACTGCTATTAACGCGTTTATGACGGTCCCCTGAGACACTGTTTACCTACAATCCTCAGGTGTCTGTCTCAAGCAGCTATTTCAAATAGCTGGTTCAAACAGCTGTTTCAAGCAGCTGGCTTAAGCAACAGGGTGAAGCATCTGGCCGTTACTTGTGCGCATTGTGCGGGTGGGCAATTCCCAGAGTTGGGGTTGCTCGGGGATATCGTTTTCGATGCCCAGGCTAATGTTCTCCACCTGTTGGCCACCACGCTGTTTGAGAATATCGACGGTTCGATAGCCGCTAATCATTAGGCGTAAACTCGCTGGCGTGTGCTGACTGGCGACATCGGTTGATCGGAAGAAAATCGCCAAAGTGTCGCTCTCGGCTGCAGCGAGCTGTAGTTTGCGCAACTCGGCATAACGGTAGTCTGTTGCGCCTAACCAGCTGAAGACAACACTGCAGGTTGTACTGCGCAGTGCTTGCTCGGTAGCCCAAAGTAGATCTTCCCGGTTCTTCGGATGCACCATCAAAATCTGCCGGGTATCGATATCTCGAGCAGCGAGCAAGGGTGCATAGGGCGCCTGAGGCGGCGCGATGAATGTCTGCCAGCGACCCTGTTCGCTGAGTGTGGCCATGGTGGGCAAAAACAGCCCCATTGAACCCATGCCCGAACCGTCACTCAGTACCTCAACACTGCCTCGCTGCGGCCAACCGCCAAACTGCAGCTGCTGATCGAGCTCGCGAAAGCCCGTGGGCATGGTGTCGACCCCGTGCCAGTCACTGTTGGCGGAATGGTTAAGGGCAACGACATTATTAGAGGCTTCCAGGCCGCGCCAGGTATCGGGACGGCTTATGATGTGCTCAAGCGGATCGTTCATGATTGTGCTCCGTTGTCATCGTATTCGCGTACTGATCGGTGTATTGATCGACTAGCTAATTAAGTGTGGCGACCGTTGTCATGGTCATTTACACAGTGCTGTATGGATAAACAGTATTATTAGAACCGCCTGAAAGCAAGAGGAGTTTTTCTTGGAGAGTCGTGAAAAGCGACATGTCCGCCGCTCGGCGCTTGCCGAGCCCCACTTCAAACGCTATTTCCCGGCCAGCTGGTTTTCCAGTTTGGGCTCTTGGATGTTGCGCTTCCTATTGGGCTGG
>CBFHHJ010000011.1:0-26034 GCA_965655505.1 Luminiphilus sp. | reverse complement strand
GGAAGCAGCTGCGAGGGCCTCGGGTTCTATCTCGAGTTCACCAACGCGATCCCCCAGGGCTTCGTCGAGTAACGGCGCCATATGAGCCCAATCCAGCGGCGCCGTCTCTGACTCCAGCTGATGTAATGCGGTGGTAAGCGGTTCAGGCAGAAAGTGCTCGCCCAACATCGCGAAGACCTGCCCAATCTTGACGTAGCTTCCTTTGAGATCGCCGAGCTTGGCGGTAAATCGCAGGGCTTCACGACGCAAACGTTCGTCGTCGCCCGCCTGCTCACCGCGTATACGTCGCAGTGCACCGTCAATCGCAAACGCGCCACCAGCTCGGGCGCCTGCGAGTGAAATGGACAAGCCGCGACCAAAGGCGCCGCGGCGGATAGGGTTTCGTTTCGACATGGCCTTTCTACGTCGAAGAGCTCATGCTGGACTGCAGCCTACTGGCGAATCCCGCACCTCCGGTACAGTATTAATCCAGCAACAGACCCGCCAGATGTTTACGATGGTGTGCCGCGTCACCGAAGGCCTGTCGCGTCCATTGCGCGCGCCGGATAAACAGCGTGGAATCACAGTCCCAAGTAAAGCCGATACCGCCGTGGAACTGCACTGACCGATCGCCCGCAAAGGACATCAGCTCAGAGGCTTCAACTTTGGCCATTCTGCAGGCCACTTCAGCATCGGTGGACAAAACGCCATCGTCGATCACGCTGGCTGCGTGATAGACAAAGGAACGGGCGTTCTCGACACCGCAATAGATATCAACGGTTGGATGTTTGAGCGCCTGATAAGAGCCGATCAACTTGCCAAACTGTTTGCGTGTTTTCAGGTAGTCCACGATGGCATTCAGACACCGCGCGGCGGTACCCGTCGCCTCGACTGCGGTCAGAAGCGCACCGAGCAGACGAAAATCCCGCAACGCCTCCTCGACCTTACCCCCAACCAGTACCCAGCTGGGCTCCACCCCTGAGAAATCGATATTTGCAGACCGCTTGGTTAAATCAATCACGGTGTTTTCAGTGACTGCCGAGTCTGCGAGGGCTGATCTCTCCACGACCGCGAGCGCGGGCTCACCCCCTCGATTGCAGACCACGACAAAAATCTCCGCGACCCCGCCATCGGGCACCATCATTTTCTGACCCTGCAGGGTACCAGTGTCATCAACGTCAACACCGCGGTTATCCGCACCCCAATCTCCGCCGTCGAGCAGCGCAACGGTCACCACCGCCCCCTCGGCAATACGGGCTAGCAGTGGCTCTGCTTCGGTGCCTGCAGCTCGGCACAACAACTGACCTGCCAGGGTTGTGCTGATTAATGGCGTACCGAGCAAGCCATTACCGAGCGCCTCGACCACGGGCACGACCGCGCCGATACCCATTCCCGCGCCGCCAACAGATTCGGGTAAGGCAATCCCCGTCCAGCCAAGACTCACCATCTCCTGCCAAACCGCTCCATCAAAACCCGCAGAGGTTTCGAGTTGTGCTCTCACCGCCTCAATGGGCGACTTGTCGGCCACAAATCCGCGCGCAACATCAAGCAGCATGCCCTGCTCTTCACTGAACTGAAGGGATAGATCCCCAAGTACTGACGCCATGACTCGCCCCCTACTTCGGCAAACCGAGCACGTGCTCGGCGATGATATTGGCTTGAACTTCGGTAGTGCCGCCACCAATGGTTGCACCGAAGTTAGAAAAATAGGCCCGCTGCCAGAACCCGCCGCGATGGGCATCGGCGTCGCCAACGTACAGCGCACTTTGCGCGCCCTGCATTGCCGCGGTGAACAACTTCATCCGGCGACTGTATTCAGTGCCGCGATACTTTGAGGACAGTGGTAAGCCCATGGGATAGTCACTGGTCAGGTTGGGCACCGACATCCGTCGCCGGCTCAACATCAGTGCTTTGGCTTCCATGATCAGCTGCACGGCCTCATCGCGAACCGCCGAGTCCTCAAACAGTGGTGCGCCGTCGCGCTGAAAACCACGCAGCTCATTGATAGCATCATCAATATTGATCGAAACGTTCCAGTGATCGGTGGCGCGACCGGCTGATACGCCGCGCTCATATTCGAGGGTTTTCATCGCAACCCCCCAGCCCTTGTTCTCACCGACCATCAAGGTATCTGCTGGAATACGTGCATCGGTAAAGAACACCTGATTAAACCCGTACTCGCCGGTGACCTTTCGGATGGGGACAGCGTCGACTCCAGGGATCTTCATGGGCGAAAGAAAGAAGGAAAGTCCGTCATAGCGACGTTCGCAGGTCGTATCAGTGCGCGCCAGCAAAATCATGTGATCGGCAAAATTGCCCAACGTAGTCCAAATCTTGGAGCCATTGATGACGTAGTCGTCACCGTCTCGCACTGCGCGAGTTTGCACGCTACCAAGATCCGAGCCGTGATCAGGCTCGGAGAACCCCTGACACCAAATATCTTCTGCGGACAATATGCGTTTCAAGTACTTGGCGCGCTCGGCCTCATTGCCGATATCAAGCAGCAGCGGACCAACCCAGCCAAGACCAATGGTGTTGAACATGATGGGCGCGTTGAAGCGTGCGAGCTCTCGATCAACAATCCCCTGATAAGCAATATCAGCACCCTGACCGCCGAATTCTGTTGGCCAGTGCATACCCAGGTAGCCGGCACTCCAGACCTTGTGCTGCCACTCGCGCAGGAAATCCAACTGCTGCTCGGTGCCCACCTCCAAAAAGCTCAGTGGCAACAGGAAATCCGGCTCAGCGGGTACGTTTTCCTTCATCCAGGCATGCACCTCTGCCTGGAACGCCCCAAGTGTTGTATTCGATTCGCTCATAGTCCTACCCCATTGCCTCTGTTGCTCTCTGGTTGCCTATCTGCTGACTACACACCGTATTGACGCGCCGCTAGGTCGCGCATAATTTCTTCGGAACCGCCGCCAATTGCGTTGACGCGAACCTCCCGATAAATGCGCTCAGCTCGACTGCCGCGCATATAACCCATGCCTCCCAATATTTGCAGCGCCTCGCGCGCGCAGAACTCCATCGCCTCGCTGGCCTGAACTTTGAGTAGCGCAATGTCGCCCGGGTTGGGTGTTCCTGCTTCAATCGATTCGTTGCAGACACGAATGTAAGCCTGCGTGGCATTAATCTTCTGCTTCATCATCGCAATTTTGTGCCGAATCACCTGATGGTCGGCGAGTCGCTTGCCGAATGTCTTCCGATCTTGCGCCCACTCAACCGCTTCCTCTAGGCACACCCGTGCTGCGGCCTCCATGTGAATCGCCATGCCCATGCGCTCGCCGTTGAAGTTGGTCATGATCACTTTGAATCCGTGATTTTCTTCACCAATTAAGTTGCTGACGGGCACCCTGACATTGTCGAAATACAGGGTCGCGGTATCGGAAGCCCACCAGCCTTGCTTGCGATCGAGGGGGGTGCGTGAAAACCCAGGAGAATCGGTGGGAATCAACAACATCGAGACCCCCGTGGCCCCGTCACCGCCGGTGCGAACTGCAGTCGACACCCAACTGGCGCGCATGCCACCCGTAATATAGGTTTTGGCACCATTGACGATAAAATCATCGCCGTCGCGCACAGCGGTGGTGGTCAAATTGGCCACATCTGAACCCGCGCCGGGCTCAGTGATTCCAAGTGAAATCCATTTTTCACCCGCAAGGATCGGGGGCGCTATCGAGGCTTTCATTGCTTCGCTGCCCCAGTTGATCACCGGGGGCAACCCAATACCGTGCACCATCAAGCTCGCATTGATGCCCCCAGCGCCCACCCGCGCCAGCTCTTCGCTGGCAATCTGGGAAAACCAAACATCCCCCGGGGTACCGCCATACGCCTCGGGGTAGCCAAGACCCAGCAAGCCAACGGCGGCGGCTTTAGGCCACAACTCAATTGGAATCTCGCCCGCTTCGTCCCACGCTTCCGCAAATGGCATGATCTCCGCGTCTACGAATCGCCGTAATTGATCACGCCAAGCGAGGTGATCCTCGGTCAAGTTGGGATTCGGTAATCGGGCAGTATCAAACGTCAGGCTCATCGAAGGGCTCTTTATCATTAATATGGTTTCGAACTTTGAGTATGTTTGTATACCAGTTGTTCAAGCAAGTGCAAGGGACAAGATCGAATCAAGCGCGTCATTATTCGCTGCGGGAACAAGAGCAAAGCGTCTTAAATCGGTACAATACAAGTAGGACACACCCGCGACACATCCACCTCGCCGCCATGGACGTATTGCGACCATATAAGTGCGCACAGCAAATCTTGTCAGAGACCCAATATGAAATACCTTGGCACCCCCGATTACGATCACGGCACTCCGCCGCGGGTCGGTGTATTGCTGACAAATCTTGGCACCCCTGAAGCACCCACAAAGCAAGCGCTGCGGCCGTATCTGAAGCAATTCCTGAGCGATCCTCGCGTGGTAGAAGTGCCCCGGGCCATTTGGTGGTTCATTCTCAACGGCATCATTCTTAACACCCGTCCCAAGCGCTCGGCCGAGGCCTACGAAACCGTGTGGACCGACCGCGGCTCACCGTTGCTCTACCACTTGGAAGACCAGGTCAAAGGTGTCGAGGCTAAGCTCACGGAACGCTACGGCGACAACCTGTTGGTCAAGGGCGCCATGCGCTATGGCAACCCGTCAATCGGTTCTGCCCTCGAGGAATTTGCGTCAGCGGGTGTTCAGCGGCTGATCGTACTGCCTCTGTATCCCCAATACGGCGGGCCCACGACGGCATCCACCTTTGATGATCTTGCCAACAATTTCCAGCAGCGCCGGTGGCTACCAGACCTGCGGTTCATCAGCTGTTATCACGACGATGGGGGCTACATTGAAGCCGTGGCCAACTCGGTCAGAGATCACTGGGCGGAACACGGTCGCGCTGATAAGCTGATTTTCAGTTATCACGGAATGCCCAAGCGCTATCTCTTAAACGGCGACCCCTATCACTGTCAGTGTCACAAAACCACGCGGCTGGTTGCCGATCAGCTGGGACTCGGACCCGACGCTTACCTCACGACATTTCAATCGCGCTTTGGGCGGGAAGAGTGGCTAAAGCCCTACACGGACGAAACACTGAAAAGTTTGCCCGAGAACGGAACCCAGTCAGTTCAGGTGATTTGTCCGGGATTCTCTGCCGACTGCTTAGAGACAATTGAGGAGATAGGCATGGAAAACCGTGACTATTTCCTTGAGGCCGGGGGCGAGCGGTATGAATACATTCCCTGCTTGAACGCTAGCGCAGCCCATGTTGAGGTGCTGACAGCGCTGATCAACCGGGAACTGAGTGGCTGGGAAGATCGCCGCTACGACCCCGACGTCTGCAAGACACAAGCTCTCGCGCTCAATGCCGACCAGTGAGTTGCACGTCCGCGCGGAGTGACGTTTTCAATACTTTGGATTGAGAAGCGGCATCAGTTACTGATGACAGCACCGGTTCAGCGATGTAGCAGGTCCCCATGAGAGGGTTCGACAGCGCCAATCATCCACGCCAACGCAATCCCGAGAACGAATAGCAAGGTCAGCTTTAATCGGTCGTGGCTGTGAAACTGCACTTCGGGCAACAAATCTCCCAAGGCGATACAGATAAAGGCACCTGCAGAAAAAGCCAGGGCGGCAGGCAATAGCAGATCGCTCCCCTGACCGCTGCCGACCATCAGCCAAAACACCAGCGCCGTCAGCGGACACAGCGCAGCGAAGATCACGTTAACCCAGCGGCGCAGTGCCAGTGACTGCCCCGAGGCAGCCATAACTGTCTCGATCGACAACGAATCGAGGGGTTTGTGTAAGAGAATAGCCAAGAACACACCAATACCCAGTATGCCCCCCGCATCGGCCACCTCGGCACGCATTACCGCGCCGAGAGCGATGCCATCAACCACCGTATGAATACTTAAACCAAGTAGTAAACCGACCCAGCTAAACGCACTTCCCGATGGGTGAAGGCCAGCCTCGGCGTCATCACTCGTGCGCTCGGCTGGCGTGGGTTCGTGATGGTGGGCATGGGCATCGCTATGATCGCAAGCGTCAGTGTTGTCGGCGAAATCGTGCTGGTGAAAATGGAACATCCGCAGTAACAACAGCATGAAGACCAACCCGGCAACAACGCCCGTCATCGCAAAATCCAAGTCAGCGCCTTCACCCAAAGCGCTGTGAGGAATGAGGTGAAAAAAGGCGACGCCCAGCATCAATCCCGCGACAAAGCTCATCGTCAACTGGGTACGGGTATGCGTCATATGGAACCGGCGAGGCAGCCAGCCACCTACTACGCTGGCCAAAAAAACAGCAGCCGAGTACAACAGTAGAAGTCCTAACGCCATGTTATACCCGCACCAAATTATCGCGGTGAATCATCTCTGCGTCGCCACCGTAGCCTAAGGTAGATTCGATATCGGCAGAGGGTACGCGGGTGAGCAGGCGCGCCTCGACAGTACCGTAATTTACGAGCCCCCGGGCAACCTCTCGCCCTGCATCGTCGACACAGCGCACCAAATCTCCGCGGACAAACTCCCCTTGCACATCAGCAACGCCTACGGGTAACAGGGAGCGCCCGCCATCCACAACGGAAGCCACGGCACCGGGGTCGAGGACGAGGGTGCCACTGGCGTGCATCAGACTCGCCAACCATTGCTTGCGCGCACTTTGGGGTCGCCGGTCAGTCTGCAAATACGTACCCAATGATTTCCCTTCGGCCACATCGGGAATGACCCCTGGCACGCGGCCGTTGGCGATCACCGTGAGGGCGCCCGAACGCGCTGCCAAGCGGGCAGCTTTGAGTTTGGTCACCATGCCACCGCGACCGAAGGCGCCGCCCTCACCGACCATGTCATCAAGCGCAGAATCGTTGACATCGGCCTCAGCGATCAGCGACGCATCAGCGTTGACCCGCGGGTTTTTATCGAACAAGCCGTCCTGATCCGTCAAGATCATAAGCGCATCCGCATCGATCAGGTTAGCCACAAGCGCCGCAAGCGTATCGTTGTCACCGAAACGAATCTCGTCAGTCACCACCGAATCATTTTCATTGACGACGGGCAGCACACCCATCTGCAGCAACGTATTCAACGTGCCGCGGGCATTGAGATAACGGTCACGGGCGCGTATGTCGGCATGACTGAGTAATACCAAAGCAGATGTAATGCCCTGAGGCGCCAGCGCGTCCTCATAGGTGCGGATTAGCGCCGACTGACCGACGGCAGCCGCTGCCTGCAAATCGTGCAGATTTCGGGGCCGCTCGCCCAATCCTAGTCGGACAACACCCGCCGCAACTGCACCGCTTGAAACCAACACCACATCACAGCCGCGCTCGCGCAGAGCGACCAGCTGTTGGACAAGACCGTGGATCACCCCGTGATCGAGGCGACGACCCTCATCGGTCAGCAGCGCGCTGCCCACTTTGATTACCCAGCGACGCGCCTTAGTCAGGTTTGACCTACTGCCGCTCAATGCCTGTACTCCACCTCGACATCACTCAGATCGTCATCGTCATCATCCTCGTCGACCTCTCCCTCGAGCTGCGCTCGATGGGCCGCTGTTCGGGCGATTCGAAGGCTTTCGATACGGTCGCGAGCCTCTTCCTGCATACGCTGCTGAACGGCCAGTTCTTGTGCCGCAGCGTCCTCGTCCTCGGACTCAGCCAGTTTCAGCTGTTCCACACAGGTCATGAGATCGCCGCAGACGGTACTGGTGCCCCCTTTGGCAATCGCCGAAATTTCATAAACAGGCCCCTGCCAGTTGAGTGCGTCAAGAATGCGCTCTCGGCGCTCTGCCAACACCTCTGCATCGAGCAAATCGACCTTGTTGAGTAACAGCCAGCGCGGACGGGCGGCAAGGGTCGGACTAAAGCGCTCCAACTCGCGCACGATCGCCAGCGCAGCCTCCGCGGGATCACTATCATCCAGTGGTGCCACGTCAACAATGTGCAATAAAATACGATTGCGGGTGAGATGCTTAAGAAAACGAATTCCAAGTCCCGCCCCTTCTGATGCACCCTCAATCAAGCCCGGAATGTCGGCCACGACAAACGAACGGTAGGCATCAACCGCCACCACGCCCAAATTGGGGACCAGCGTCGTAAAGGGGTAATCTGCGACCTTGGGGGTCGCCGCTGACACTGCCCTTATAAACGTTGACTTGCCGGCGTTAGGCAGGCCCAGCAGTCCCACATCCGCAAGCACTTTGAGCTCTAGCTTCAAGCGGCGACTTTCGCCATCGGTGCCCGCAGTAAACTGCCGCGGCGTCCGATTTACGCTGGATTTGTAACGGGTATTTCCGAGCCCATGGAAGCCACCCTGTGCCACGAGTAGTTGCTGATCGTGGTCTTGGATATCGCCCAATATTTCCCCCGTCTCTTCATCGAGTACGGTGGTACCTAAGGGCACCGGCAGCACCAGATCACTGCCGGCCTTACCCGTACAGTTGCGTCCCTTACCCGCCTCACCGCTATCGGCTCTGAATTTACGAGTGTAGCGGTAATCAATCATTGTATTGAGGGCGTCGTCACCGCGCAGGTAAACGCTGCCACCGTCGCCACCGTCACCCCCATCTGGCCCGCCGCGAGGCACATACTTCTCTCTGCGGAAACTCACGCAGCCATTGCCGCCTTTTCCCGCGAAAACCTCGATTGTTGCTTCGTCTACGAATTTCATGACTGCAGTCTACTGTTCCCCGGCGGCTTTGGTCACTCACCACACTATCTCGTTACGCGGTTCCAACAGGTGATTCAGGGTTCTGTGACCACAAACTACGCTGCTAAAAACAAAAAAGCCCCGTCCGGTGACGAGGCTTCTGGGTTCAACTTGGAACGACTCAGGCGCTGATCACACGAACATGCTTGCGCTTCTCTGGTCCACCAACATAGAACTCAACCTTGCCATCCGCGGTTGCAAACAAGGTGTGGTCTTTACCACAGCCCACGTTGTCGCCGGGGTGAAAACGGGTGCCACGCTGGCGAACGATGATGCTACCTGCGCTCACGCTCTCACCACCGAAGGCTTTTACGCCGAGTCGCTTACTTTCCGAATCGCGTCCGTTACGGGTACTACCGCCTGCTTTTTTGTGTGCCATCTATCTCTCTCCTCAGCCCTGGATACCGGTAATTTTGACTTCAGTGAACCACTGTCGGTGACCCGTTTCATTCCGGTAGTGCTTGCGACGATTGA
The DNA here is from genome assembly GCA_965655505.1 of Luminiphilus sp. Classification (GTDB taxonomy): domain Bacteria; phylum Pseudomonadota; class Gammaproteobacteria; order Pseudomonadales; family Halieaceae; genus Luminiphilus. Next base: position 16,899 of record CBFHHJ010000011.1, on the reverse strand, counting down.
ACTTCACAATGCGGATTTTCTCATGACGACCCTGAGAAATCACCTCAGCAGTCACTTTGCCGCCCTCAACCAAGGGCGCGCCAATCTTGACGTTTTCGCCTGCGCCAACCATCAAAACACGATCAAATTCAATGGCTTCGCCCGTAGCGACTTCCAGCTTTTCCAGCTTGAGGACTTCGCCCTCTTCTACACGGTGTTGCTTACCACCGCTCTCTATTACTGCGTACATTGCGTTCTCCACGTAGTTAGCCTGCTCGCTGTGTGTTTCCTCGCCCTACAGAGATCTGTGTTGACGGGGGGCAGAGCTTAGGCACCAGTCGCTGCAGAGGCCCATTGCCAACTGCAGGGTTGCCGAATAAGCAGCGTTCGCTGAGATTCGGCATAGTTCCAAAATTAGTTCTAAAACAAGGGCGCGGAGTTTAGGCGAGAGCGTGGCTCGATGCAAGGTTATTCGAGGGGGACTTTTACCGGCGCTGGCCATACGAGCCTGGGCCTTCCGATCCGAGACATTCTACTCGCCAACGCGGTGACAGTCTCAATGGATCTGCCTATACTTGCGGCGTTATTCGGAGACCCCCTTGTGATTGAAATCATCCGCGCCTGCGTGGCGGAGGAATTCGATCAGGTTAACGACCTGATCGTCCAACAACTGCATTCCGATGTCGATATGGTCGAGAATGTAGGCCATTACATCATCGAGGCGGGCGGCAAGCGCATGCGCCCCCTGCTGGTGTTGCTGTCCGCAAAAGCACTGGGCCAGGTCGAGCCCGCGCACGTGAAGTTTGCGGCAGTCGTGGAATTTATCCATACCGCCACGCTATTGCATGACGACGTTGTGGATATCTCTAGCCTACGACGGGGCCGCGCGACCGCCAACGAAAAATTTGGTAACGCCCCAAGTGTTTTGGTCGGCGACTTTATTTATACCCGCGCTTTTCAGTTAATGGTGCAGCTCGGTGATTTGACGCTACTTGACCATATGGCTGACACCACGAATACCATCGCCGAGGGTGAAGTTCTCCAGTTGGTCCGCGCTGGCGACCCGTCGGTTTCTGAAGAACAGTACCTTGAGGTCATCCAGCGGAAAACCGCCGTGTTGTTTGCCGCCGCGTGTCAGGGCGCCGCTATATTGCATGGTCGCGACTTGGCGCAGCAGCACAAACTCGCTGACTTTGGTATGAACCTAGGTGTCGCGTTTCAGATGATTGATGACGTCCTCGACTACACCGGCGACCCCGAGATCACCGGAAAACAGGTCGGCGACGACTTAAATGAGGGCAAGCCCACGCTGCCCCTGATCTATACCATGAACACCGGATCAGCCACTGACGCCGAGATAGTACGCTCAGCGCTCAAGAACAAGAGTGCCGCACAGATCGATGACGTCATCGCGGCCGTGCGTCGCACGGGGGGCATCGAGTACACCCAAGAGCGCGCCCTCGCCCACCGCAACCTGTCCCTGCAGGGACTGGATGGCCTGTCAGCCTCACCCGCACTGGATGCTCTCGAAGGTCTAGTCGATTTATCCGTCAATCGGGAGAAATAGCATGTCGTCAGAGAAAAGTGCGTCCGAACAAACCCTTGACGCGTCACGACAGCGACTGGGGCAGCTATCAGTTCAACACTTGTTTGACCAGCAGGCCGATCGAGCCGAGACGTTTTGCTGCGAGGCCGCTGGAATAACCCTGGACTATGCCAAGCAACTGATTGACACCCCGACCCTCGACGCCTTGCTCGCCATGGCCGAAGAGCACCAGCTGGCGTCAGCGTTTGGCGCGCTAACCGGGGGCGAACGCCTTAACATCACCGAAGAGCGTCCTGCACTGCACACGCTCCTACGAGGCACCTGTGCTGATCAGCTCCCCGACAGCTATCAGCTTGTTAGCGATGCGCTCGCCGCCATGCGCGACATGGTAAACGCTGTGCACAGCGGAGAGCGTCGAGGATTTTCTGGAGCAGCCTTCACCGACGTGGTGAATATCGGTATCGGAGGCTCGGACTTAGGTCCTCGAATGATCTGCCGGGCGCTCCAGACGCCCACTCCCGCATTGCGACCGCACTTTGTCGCTAACGTTGACCCTCAGGATCTCGACGAAGTCCTCGCGGGACTCAATCCAGCGACCACCCTCATCGTTGTCTGCTCCAAAACCTTTACAACCGAGGAAACGCTTACCAACGCGCTCCGAGCTCGTCAGTGGTTGCTCGATGGCGGCGCCGACCAGAGCGAGATCAAGCAACACGTGGTCGCGGCCACCACTAATCTGGACGCTGCCGCCGAATTCGGTATCGACCGCGATCAATGTTATCCGATGTGGGATTGGGTGGGTGGCCGTTATTCACTGTGGTCGGCAATCGGACTGGTGATTGCTCTGCATCGCGGCTGGAGTGACTTCGAGTCTCTATTGGCCGGCGGCCGAGCAATGGATGAACACACCTTAAGCGCGGCGCCGGCAAGCAATCTGCCCATGCTGATGGCGCTTTTAGAGTACTGGAATACGCGCTATCTCGACACCAACACCCACGTTGTTCTGCCTTACACCCAGCGTCTAGTAGAGTTCCCCGATTTTCTCCAGCAGTTGACGATGGAAAGCAATGGCAAACGGGCGACGCTGGATGGCTCGATCGCCGAGCACCCCACCGCCCCCGTGCTATGGGGCTCAGCCGGCACCATCGGCCAACATAGCTACTATCAATTGTTGCACCAGGGGAATCGCCGGTTTGCGGCGGACATTATTCTGCCGCTCACCAATGGCGACGTGGATCTCGACGCGCATCGAAAGCTAGCGGCCAACGCGCTGGCCCAAAGCCGGGCTTTCATGATCGGTCGCAGCGCTGAAGAAGCGCTCACTCTCGCATCAGAGCGCAAGCAGCCTTCGGCGATGGCCACACACTTTGAAATGCCGGGCAATCATCCGCACTCGTTAATCACCTGTGATGCGGTGAGCCCAAAGACACTCGGCGCCTTGGTAGCTGCCTACGAGCATAAAACCTTTTTCTTGAGCCGACTGCACAATATCAACGCCTTCGATCAATGGGGCGTGGAGCTGGGCAAGGTCATCGGCCGACAGGTGCGTGCAACGCTGGAGACAGGGGAAGGGCTCGAGGCTCTAGATCCGGCAACGGCGCGCGCAGCAGCAGCATGGCGCACCGCCAACGGCAGCTGACTAGATCAGCCCTGATCGATTAGCTTCAGCAGCTCCTGGGTCTTTTGTTCCATGAGCGCGTGATCGCCCCGGGACTCCACATTGAGCCGCACGACGGGCTCAGTGTTGGACATCCGCAGATTAAAACGCCAGTCATCCAGCTCAATGCTTAGGCCGTCAATATACTCAACACGCTTAGAGCCAGCGCCGTACAGCGATTCAATGGTGTTAATCAGTGACTTGGGGTCTTCAATGGTCCGATTGATTTCTCCCGAGCAGGGAAACGCTGCTTCGCGCTCGGAAACCAGGGGCTCTAGCGGCGCATCACGATCAGACATCAAACCAGCAACCAACAGCCAGGGAATCATGCCGCTGTCGCAATAGGCGAAATCACGGAAATAATGATGCGCACTCATTTCACCGCCGTAGATGGCATCGACTTCCCGCATACGCTCTTTGATAAACGCATGACCGGTTTTACTCTGAATCGCTTCGCCCCCAGATGCCTCGACGATTGCGCGAGTATTCCACGTTAAACGCGGATCATGGACGATGCGCTGGGACCCCTGAGATTTGAGGAACGCCTCGGCCAGCAGGCCAACAATGTAGTAGCCCTCGATGAACTCGCCGCGGTTATCGAAAAAGAAGCAGCGGTCAAAGTCGCCGTCCCAGGCGATACCCATATCCGCACCTGCATCACGGACCGCCTGTGCGGTGACCTCGCGGTTCTCGACCAACAGCGGATTAGGCACGCCATTGGGGAAATTCCCGTCGGCTTCATGGTGCACTTTGACAAACGTAAAGGGCAGCCGCGACTCGAGTGCATCAACCACCCGACCGGCGCCCCCATTGCCCGCATTGCAGACAATCTTTAGTGGTTTGAGTGAATCAACGTCAACGTAACTTAAAAGGTGATCCACGTAGGCGTCTATCGTCGAGACTTCCTCGTAACTCCCCGCAGTCGCCGCAGCGGTAAAATCGTCACGCTCCGCCAATAGCTGGATATCTTTCAGCCCCGAGTCCCCTGAGATCGGTTTAGACTCCGCGCGCACAAATTTCATCCCGTTGTAATCTTTAGGGTTGTGACTTGCGGTAACCGCAATGCCTCCGCCGACCCCCAAGTGCGATGTTGCGAAGTAGATCTCTTCAGTCCCGCACAGACCGATGTCTTTCACATCAACGCCCTGCTCCCGGAGACCTTCAATAAGGGCATTCTTGATTGACTCACTGGTCAGGCGAATATCGTGACCGACGACGACGGTGCCAGGCTGAATCACATTGGCGTAGGCTTTACCAATTCGTCGGGCAATGTCTTCGTTCAACTGATCGGGAATACGTCCTCGAACGTCGTATGCCTTAAAACAGGTAATTTCACTGGTCATGAATTTTCCTTGAGATAAACATTCTCGTAGACGAAATTGGTGGCCTCGACGAATCCAGGTACGTTGCCGCAATCGAAACGTCGCCCCTGGAATTTATAGGCCATCACACAGCCAGTCTGCGCTTGCGTTTGCAAGGCATCGGTAATCTGAACCTCGCCGTTCGCACCAGGCTCAGTTTTCGCAATGATCTCAAAAATATCTGGCGTAAGAATGTAACGCCCAATGATGGCGAGATTAGAGGGTGCCTCCTCAGCAGAGGGTTTCTCGACCATCCGATCGACCCGATAGAGACCGTCTTTCATCGACTCACCGGCAATCACCCCGTATTTATGAATGTGCTCCATCGGCACTTCCTGCACCGCAACGATCGAACAACGAAACTGCTTGTAAAGCTCGACCATCTGCGCCATGACACCAGGGCCCTCTTGGTTGAGACACAGGTCATCCGATAACACGACACCGAAGGGCTCGGAACCAATGAGCGGTTCACCGGTTGCAATCGCATGACCCAAGCCCAGCATTTCCCGCTGGCGAACCAATGTGAACACGCCCCGGTCAATCACATCGCGAATACTTGAAAGCAACGACTCTTTGCTAGACCCCGAAATTTGGTGCTCAAGCTCGTAGCTAATATCAAAGTGATCGGCGATCGCTCGCTTCCCGCGACCGGTGACGAATGCACAGTTCGTCATCCCGGCTTCCATTGCCTCTTCAACCCCATACTGCACCAATGGCTTGTTGACCACTGGCAGCATTTCCTTGGGCATACTCTTTGTTGCTGGCAGGAAGCGCGTGCCGTAACCGGCCACGGGGAAAAGGCATTTCTTGATCATTATTTCTCCTAACAGTTAGCGGCCGTAGACATCATCAAAACGCACAATATCGTCCTCGCCGAGATACGATCCAGATTGAACTTCGATCAACTCAAGGGGGATACGACCCGGGTTGATCAGTCGGTGCTTGGTACCAAGTGGGATATAGGTGGACTCATCTTCGCAGAGCGTGAACACCTTTTCTCCACAGGTTACTTCCGCCGTGCCCGTGACCACTATCCAGTGCTCGGCACGGTGGAAATGCTTCTGCAGCGATAGCTTCTCACCCGGATTGACCACAATACGCTTCACCTGAAACCGGTCAGAAACGATCAGCGACTCGTAAGAACCCCAGGGACGGAATACCCGCTGGTGCATCGTCGCTTCGCTGCGACCCGCAGCCTTGAGCGCCGACACAATATCTTTTACCCCTTGGACTTTGTTTCGATCGGCCACAAGTACGGCATCCGCGGTTTCGACAATGACTAGGTTGTCGACCCCGGTAGTGGTCACTAGGCGGGTCTCACTGCGAACATAGCTGTTCTGGGTGTCATTGAGCAGAACATCGCCCTCGGCGACGTTGCCTGAAGCGTCGGCATCGCCGATTTCCCAAAGCGCACCCCAAGCGCCGATATCGCTCCAACCGCAATCCAAAGACACGACCGCGCCGGCGTCGGTATGCTCCATCACTGCGTAGTCAATGCTGTCCGCCGGACACGCAAGGAAGGCGTCTGCATCGGGCCGGGTGAAATCTAAGTCGCCCTCAGCACCCGCCATAGCGGCCTTGCAAGCGTCATACATTGCTGTCTGATGAGTTTTCAACACTTCTAGGTAACGGTCTGCACGGAACAGGAACATGCCGCTATTCCAGAGATAAGTTCCCGCAGCAACATACTCTTCGGCGGTTGCTGCATCGGGCTTCTCAACAAACTCTGCTAGCTCGGATATGCCCTCCGCCAACCCATCGCCACAACGAATGTAGCCGTAACCCGTCTCGGGCCGCGATGGCACCACGCCAAAAGTGACCAAGCGCCCTCCATCGGCAATAGGCAATGCAGCACTCACCGCCGCGGTAAACGCATCGGGAGCTGCAATAAAGTGATCAGCGGGGAGCACCAGCAGCATCGCATTCGGGTCGATTTCCAGCGCTTTAATCGCGGCAAGCGCAATTGCGGGCGCGGTGTTGCGTCCTGCTGGCTCAAGAATCAGGGCCGAGGGGGATTGGCTGATTTCGCGCATCTGCTCTGCCACTAGGAACCGATGGGCGTCGTTGCAGACCACGATTGGCAAGCCTGCCTGGAGGCCTGCAACCCGCTTACTGGTCTCCTGCAACATCGAGAAAGTGCCGCCAAGGGGCAAGAACTGCTTTGGCCGCCCTTCCCGTGAGACGGGCCACAAGCGGCTTCCGACGCCACCGGAAAGCAAAACTGGAATCAACATAAACAGCCTTTGGTGCTGCGATTTAAAAACTCATCTTAGCCCAAGGTTTGCATAGGATCATTAGTCAATTTTAGGACAGCCATGTGTCGCGCTGCCCCATGGCTGGGAGTGGGCCAAAAGCCGGGTTTCACTACCGTTACAATCCGCGAAACCTGCGTTCCTAATGTTTCATGTGCCGTTTTTGTGGTGTGTTCTGCGTATATGACGCCAACTGGCTATCGGACCCTCGACAATTAAATTTGATCTAAACTGGACAAGTTGGTGACAACATTTACAATTTACGATCGCTGAATCGGGCCGTCACCCAGCGGCAGGACAGTTTACGGGCGGCGAAGATCAACCAATCGCAAGACTAAGACGCCCATTCACCAGACCAGTCACAGGTCCACTCACTAGCCCATATAGGCCCACACAATCACAACCATCGGAACCCCTATGAACTCACCCGTGCACACAGCCCAATCCTCCTACAGTAAAGAGGACCTTGTTGCCTGCGGCATGGGGGACCTGTTCGGTGCCGGCAATGCACAGCTGCCAACGAACAACATGCTGATGATGGATCGCATCACTCATATCAGCTCGGAAGGCGGAGAACACGGTCGCGGTGAAATTCTCGCTGAACTCGATATCCATCCCGACTTGTGGTTTTTTGACTGTCATTTTCCCGGCGACCCCGTCATGCCGGGCTGTCTCGGACTCGACGCCATGTGGCAAATCGTCGGTTTTTTCCTGGGGTGGCGTGGCAATCCCGGCAAAGGGCGCGCCCTCGGCTCAGGCGAAGTCAAATTTACCGGCCAGATTCTCCCTACACATTCAAAGGTGACTTACAGCATCCAGGTCAAACGCGTCATCGAGCGCAAGCTAATAATGGGTATTGCTGACGGTACCGTCGCTGTAGATGGCAAGGTCATTTACACTGCTTCAGACCTTCGAGTGGGCCTCTTTCAGTCAACGGATGCTTTTTAAATGACACGGCGAGTGGTGATTACGGGTCTCGGGATTGTTTCTTGCCTTGGCAACGACGCCGCGGCTGTGACCGAGTCGTTACGTACTGGGCGCTCAGGTATCGGTGCCTGTCAGCAACACATCGATGCGGGCATGCGGTCGCACATCGCCGGACAGCCTCAGATCACGTTATCCGAACACATTGATCGGAAGCAGTGGCGCTTTATGGGCGACGCCGCCGGGTATGCGTATTTAAGCATGCAGCAAGCCATCACCGATGCAGGACTTAGCGAAGAGCAGGTGTCTAATCCCAGAACTGGCATTATCGCCGGCTCGGGGGGTGCATCATCGGCAAGCCAGGTCGAAGCAGCTGATATTTTGCGTAAAAAAGGTCTGCGCCGAGTAGGTCCCTATCGCGTGACGCAAACGATGGGCAGCACCGTATCGGCCTGTTTAGCGACGCCGTTCAAAATTAAAGGCGTGAACTACTCTATTTCATCGGCTTGCTCGACCAGCGCGCACTGTATTGGCAACGCCATGGAGCAGATCCAGTTGGGCAAACAAGACGTGGTGTTTGCCGGTGGTGGCGAAGAGCTGCACTGGACCTTGAGCTGTCTGTTCGATGCGATGGGCGCGCTATCCAGTAAATACAATGAATCTCCCGAGGAAGCCTCTCGAGCCTATGATGAAAATCGCGACGGCTTTGTCATCGCTGGCGGCGGCGGCATGGTAGTGGTCGAGTCACTGGAACATGCGCAAGCACGTGGCGCGAAGATCTATGCAGAACTTGTTGGCTACGGCGCAACCAGTGACGGCTACGACATGGTGGCGCCTTCGGGCGAAGGTGCGGTTCGCTGCATGCAGCAGGCGCTGGCAACCGTTGAGGGCAATATCGATTACGTCAATGCGCACGGCACCAGCACCCCCGCCGGCGACATCCAGGAACTGAATGCCGTTCGCGATGTATTTGGCACCGGCGACAACAGTCCCGTGATCGGCTCGACCAAATCCCTCAGTGGGCACTCTCTGGGTGCTGCGGGCGTGCAAGAGGCGATTTATTCTCTGCTGATGATGCAAGAGGACTTTGTTGCGGCCTCTGCCAACATCCACGACCTCGATCCCAAAGCTGACGGTATGAAGATCGCCCGCGAACGAATTGATAACGCGGGGCTCAACCGAGTGATGTCTAACAGCTTCGGTTTCGGCGGCACTAACGCCACATTGGTGTTTCAGCGTTACTAACACGCTCCCTGCCCGATCATTGAGCAACGCCTCCCGGCGAGGCGTATCTGCCAGCAATTGGGTTGAGGGCAGCTTAGCCTGCGGGCTTAGTTCGAGAGCTTAGCCAGCTTAAAACTCGACCTCAACAGCTAATCGGCGACAACAAATCACTCATTGTGATGACTTCAATCGCATCACCGACCGTTACCGTTGTTCCAATGGGAATAATGGCAAGACCGTCTGACCGACTAACACTGCTGAGCGCCCCGCTACTCTGATTCCCTGCAAGTTGAGCCTCCGGTCTCGACCCGGCCAACAGCCTGACCCTCAGATACTCCTCGCGGGTCCCCGGGCGATCATGGTTAAAACCTGCTATGGCGGCGATCTTTTGATACGGCTGAGGTGATCCACCCTGGGCTCTAAGCAGCCAAGGCTTCACCACCATGATGAAAGTCACCCAAGCCGAGACGGGGTTTCCGGGCAAACCAAAGATAGGGCAACCCGCGACGTTGCCAAATGCCAGAGGCTTCCCGGGCTTAATCGCCAACCGCCACAGACCTAGCTTGCCGCGGGCCTCTATCTGGTCGCGGACATGGTCTTCCTCTCCAACCGACACGCCGCCACAGGTGATAATGCAGTCGGCGCTTTCGGCTGCGGCCTCGAGTGCACTGCCGATCTTCTCGGGGTCATCCGCCAGTGCAACATGGGACTGCACCTGACACCCCAAGCCGCGCAGCAACCCCTCAACTTGCACCCGGTTACTGTTATAAATTTGCCCAGGGGCTAACTCATTACCCGGCTCGACTAACTCATCCCCCGTTGTAAGTACCGCAACTGTCAGCGGCCGATAGACCGTCAACGTTGCGCAACCCACCGACGCGGCGAGACCTAAATCTTGCGGCGTCAGCAGACAGCCCTGTGCTAGCACCTCGGTATCTGCGCCAATGTCGTCGCCGGCTCGGCGGATATGCTGCCCGGGTGTTAGACAGCCCAAGATAGCGACTCGCTCGTTCTGAACGACGGCATCCTCCTGCATCACAACCGTGTCGGCACCGAGAGGTATCATCGCCCCCGTAAAAATCCGCGCTGCACTGTTAGGAGCCAGTGGCTCGGCCACTGCGCCCGCCGGAATGCGTTGAGATACCAACACTTCCCCAGGCAAATCGCCGCTGCGGACAGCAAAGCCGTCCATCGCACTATTGTCGAAGGGCGGAACATTGACGCGGGCGATGACCGGCTCGGCCAGTACGCGACCCAAACACTCCGTAACCGCTAAGGTCTCGGTCTTAGGGGGTTTGGGCACTTCTGCAAGCACCTGCGCCAGCGCATCAGAGAGCAGGGTTAGTGCCATAGGGGACCCGTAGCCTGTTGGTTTTTCACTCGGATGACTAACACTGGGGCAGCGGCTTTGAAATCACAGTGCAATCAATCATTTGCCGCGCAGCACGCCAACGAAATTGCAGGGCCTAAATGCACCATCCAGCTGGTCGCGAATAATGCCCTCCCAGCCGGTACGGCAGGCGCCGGTAGACCCGGGCAGACAGAAAATCACCGTGTGATTAGCGAACCCACCCAGCGCTCGAGACTGAATTGTTGATGAGCCGATTTCCTCATAAGACAGCTGGCGAAACAGCTCTCCAAAACCTTCGATCGACTTATCAAGAAGCGGGCTCACCGCTTCAGGTGTCGAGTCACGGCCCGAAAAACCTGTGCCGCCAGTTGTAATTACCGTATCGATGTCGCTCTCGGCGATCCACTGGGATAGCACTGCTCGGATTTGATACACATCGTCTTTAACGATCTGGCGGTCAGCCAACCGATGTCCGACAGCGGCGATGGACTCGACGAGGAAATCCCCCGAGGTATCCGAAGCCAGATCACGGGTATCACTGATGGTCAGCACGGCTATTCGCAGGGCTTGCGGTTCGGACTCTCTGGTTGAAGAATCGTTCACTGGGGATCCTCTTTGCAATAAAGCTCAATATAACGACGCACGGCGCGCTCGATAAAATCCCGCCAGGGTCGGCGCTGAATTCCAAATTGATGACGAATAGCGGTGCAATCGAGAGACCGGTTTACCTCCAACGCCGCGTTCTCAACCCTCTCGGTCACCAGCTCTGTGGCATCGGCGAAAATTTCAAACTGCGAGGCGCAGGCGACAACCGCCTCGCAAAACGCGAAATAACTCGCATCGCCATCACTGCCATAGTGATAAATACCCCGGGCGGGCGCACCGACACTGAGTTGATCGATCACCCCTGCGACGACCCTAGCAACCTCGGCGGTGTGTACCGGACAGTCTTTTCGTCGATCGGTTGCACTCAGCGACTCACCCGCCTTAAGACGATCGAGCATGGACTTGAGCGCACTCGGCCCGCGCCCTGAAAACACCCACCCCAGACGCAACAAAAATACGGGCTCAATCTGCTGAAGCATCGTTTGCTCTGTTGCGATGAGTAGCGAACCTCGGGGGTCGGTAGCGTCGGGCTCATCGGTTTCACGATAAGGTCGACTCAAATTTCCCGAGAACACCCGGGAGCTGGACAGCACCAAAAACTGATAACCCAGCTTGGCACCCAACGACGCCAGCCATTCAGTCCGCTCGAGTTCAGGCTGTCCGAGGGTAAGATTGCTGTCAATCAAACTGATCATGCGCGCATCAAGCACTAAATCCGGGCTAGAACTCTTGAGCAGTTTCTTCGCCTGACGCTCACGCTTCCAGCGCGTAGCATCCAGATCAGCCAACAATAGCTCGTGCCGCTGCAGCGGCGGAATAAAGGCTCTAAGGGATTGGCCAACGGGGGTGTCGGCCCCAAGCAGCAGGATACGCAATGGGCGGATTTCTCGGTCAGTCGTGCCTTTTAAAAGGGAATATCGTCGTCAAATGGTGCGTCGGTCGCCGGCATCGGGCTCGGTGAAGGCTGCGTGGGAGACTGCTGACCACCACCATAATTATTGTCGGCGTTGTTACCGCCCCAATTGCCAGAGTCACCGCCGCCCCCGCCTGCACCGCGGCTGTCGAGCATCTGCATCTCACTAGCCACAATTTCAGTGGTGTACTTGTCTTGGCCCGACTGATCCTGCCATTTACGGGTTCGCAGAGCTCCTTCAACATAGACCTTAGAGCCCTTGCGAAGATACTCAGCTGCAATTTCCGCCAGGCGATTGAAAAACACCACACGATGCCACTCGGTTCGCTCTTGAGGCTGGCCGGTGTTTTTGTCCTTCCAAGACTCGGAGGTTGCAATGCTGATATTGGTCACAGCACCTCCTGATGGAAGCACCCTGTGCTCGGGATCATTGCCCAGATTACCCACCAGGATCACCTTGTTGATACCACGGGACGCCATATTGTTCTCCAGATAAACAGCCCGCCTAACGCAGGGCTTAATAATTGAAAGCTACATTAACTACTGATTGACTATAGCAATGGTCGCAAATCAACGCGACCGGATTGATGGTCATTCATTGAATCTAGCGCTTTCCGATGCCTAAAGCGCGCGATTCGGTCGGCACCATCGCTACCGTCAACCATTCAGTGGGGCCGGCGAGCTTGTGAGCCGCAGGGTCAATACCATTGCAAACCAGATCACGCCGGCAATTAGCACCGCGGTAGTCAATATGCTGGTGCCGCCAGCCCCAAGCAAGACGCCTCCTGCGGCGCCGCCAACGAAAATGCCCAGAAACTGGCTGGTCGAAAATACGCCCGACGCTTTACCACGATGCCGACCGGGCGCGAGCCGCGTCACGATGGCCGGCAGCAATGCCTCGAGGGTATTGATACCCACAAAAAACAGCACTAAACCACCCCCAAACCACCAGCGATCGCTGACGTTTAAGGTCAGTACGGTGCCGCCAATAAGGCAGCTCAGGGCCGCAAGAATTACCCACCGAGGATCACCGTCGGATCGACCCGAGCGCATTAATAACAACGCCGGCGGCAGAGACAGTCCCACTGCAACGAGATAGACCAGCCAGTGCCGCGCGGGGTCAACGGCCAGTTCACTTGCCAGTAAACGAGGAACCTCCAAGAACGTCACCATGATGATGGCGTGAAGGGCGAACACACTGGCATATAGAACCAGCAGACCTCTGGAAAAAATTGTATCCGTCTCCCACAGCCCCCGTGGCTGTGCCGCTGCAGGCTGATCGAGGGGTGGCAATAAAAACGCGATGACTAGAAAACCGCTAAGCCCAAGTCCTGCGGTGACGAAGAACACAAACCCGAGCCCACCGATTGCCGCGAGTATGGGCCCCATAACCAGCGCGATCACAAACGACAGTCCGACCGAACCACCAATAATCGCCGACGCTTTCGTGCGCTGAGACTCCCGCGTGTAATCCGCGGCCAGCGCGGTTAATGCCGCTGCGATGGCGCCGCATCCCTGCAAAAACCGCCCAGCAATGATGCCTTCAATAGAATTGGCAAACGCTGCAACAACGCTACCCAGCACAAACGCGGTCAAGCCCCCCAGAATCACTGGCCGGCGCCCAATACGATCGGACAACCACCCCAGAGGCAGTTGCAGCGCCGCCTGCGTCAGCCCATAGGCGCCCAGTGCAATACCGACCATTTGCGGGGTCGCGCCCTCTAAGCCCACCGTATAAATACCCAGCAGCGGAAGCACCATAAACAGGCCCAGCATTCGCAGGCTGTACAGGCTGGCAAGGGCGGCGACAGCACGCCGCTCCCCTGTGGTGAAGGGTTCTTTCGAGATCACGGGAAATTATCGGTGGAAAAACCGTAGTTTAACACGACAGATGCGTGGTCCGTGGCTCTCAGCGCCAATCGGAAGCGCGCGCAAACGCGTATACTGGTCTGTTTCCCCCTAATGACAGGTAGTTGTACATGGATACCATCCAGGTCCGCGGCGCACGCACCCACAACCTGAAGAATATTGACCTCGATATTCCTCGCGACAAGCTTGTCGTGATTACGGGCTTGTCAGGCTCGGGTAAGTCTTCACTTGCGTTTGACACTCTGTATGCTGAGGGACAGCGTCGCTACGTCGAGTCACTGTCAACGTACGCGCGGCAATTCCTGTCAATGATGGAAAAGCCCGATATCGACCACATCGAAGGGCTGTCGCCCGCCATTTCGATCGAGCAGAAGTCGACGTCCCACAACCCCCGCTCGACCGTCGGCACTATCACCGAGATTTACGATTATCTGCGACTGCTGTTTGCCCGCGTTGGCGACCCCCGGTGTCCCACTCACGGCATCACTCTGCAGGCCCAGACGGTGAGCCAGATGGTGGACGCGGTACTGGCACTGCCCGAGGGCGAAAAATTGATGCTGCTTGCACCGGTTGTGCGCGACCGTAAAGGTGAGCATTTACACATCTTTGAACAGATGCGCGCCGCAGGTTTTATACGGGTGCGAGTCGATGGCATCCTGGTCGACCTCGACGACGTCCCCGAACTCGATAAGAAGCGCAAACACAGCATTGATGTGGTTGTGGATCGCTTCAAAGTGCGCGACGACCTGGGTTTACGCCTTGCTGAATCCTTTGAAACCGCACTGGAGTTGACCGATGGCCTCGCTGCCGTTGCGCCCATGGAGGGCGACGGCCAGCCCATGCTGTTCTCTGCGCGCTATGCCTGCCCGGAGTGCGGCCATGCCATTGACGAGTTGGAACCGCGCCTGTTCTCGTTTAACAACCCTGCAGGGGCCTGCGAGAGCTGCGACGGCCTCGGAATCACCCAGTATTTTGACCAGAGCCGCGTCGTGGCACACCCCGAGGCGAGCCTTGCTGAGGGCGCAATTCGAGGCTGGGATCGTCGCAACGTCTACTACTTCCATCTGCTTACGTCCCTTGCCGAGCACTACGGCTTTGACATCGACAAGCCCTTTGAAAAGCTTTCCCAGAAGCACCGGGACGTCATTTTGCATGGCAGTGGCAAAGAAGAAATTGAATTTGCCTATGTGAACGACCGGGGCACCGTATTTAAGCGACGGCACAGCTTTGAAGGCATCCTGCCCAACATGGAACGCCGCTACCGCGAGACTGAGTCCTCATCAGTGCGCGAGGATCTCTCGAAATACGTCTCTGCCGCGTCCTGCGGCGAGTGTGGTGGCACCCGACTGTGCGCCGATGCTCGCAGCGTTTACGTCGATGAACGTACCCTGCCAAGCATTACGCATATGGCCGTGGGTGATGCGGAAAACTATTTCAACGAACTCACCCTCGAGGGGCGCAAAGGCGAAATCGCTGACAAGATCCTCAAAGAATTGCGCGCGCGCTATCGTTTTCTGGTCGACGTTGGCCTCAATTATCTGACCCTTGATCGCAGTGCTGAAACCTTATCGGGGGGCGAAGCCCAGCGAATTCGTTTGGCATCGCAAATCGGTGCCGGACTGGTAGGTGTTATGTACATCTTGGACGAACCGTCGATCGGCCTGCACCAGCGGGACAACGAACGACTGCTGCGCACCTTGACTCACCTGCGTGATATTGGCAACACCGTATTAGTCGTGGAGCATGACGAAGATGCTATTCGCACCGCCGATCATGTCATCGACATCGGCCCCGGGGCGGGTGTTCATGGGGGAACGATTGTTGCTCAGGGCACGATGTCGGACATTCTGGAATCAGAAGCCTCGCTCACCGGTGCCTATCTATCAGGGCGGCGCCAGATCACCATTCCCGAGCAACGTCGGCCTGTGGATACCGACCGCTTACTGACAATCTCAGGCGCGGCAGGCAACAACCTCAAGGAAGTCACGCTTGAATTGCCAATTGGGTTAATGACCTGCGTCACCGGCGTTTCGGGGTCGGGCAAGTCCACGCTCATCAACGGTACGCTCTACCCCATTGCGGCAACCGAACTCAATGGCGCGACCACGCTCAAGCCTGCCGCCCATGAATCCGTCACGGGCATGCAGCACTTTGATAAGTGCATCGACATCGATCAAAGCCCTATCGGCCGTACCCCTCGCTCTAACCCAGCAACCTACACGGGTATTTTTACGCCCGTGCGAGAGCTCTTTGCCGGCACCCAGGAAGCGCGGTCACGGGGTTATAAGCCGGGCCGCTTCAGTTTCAACGTCCGCGGTGGTCGTTGCGAAGCCTGTCAGGGTGATGGCGTCACCAAAGTCGAGATGCACTTTCTGCCCGACATCTACGTACCCTGTGATGTCTGCAAGGGCAAGCGCTACAACCGCGAAACCTTAGAGATCCGCTACAAGGGCAAAAACATTTCTGAAGTTCTCGAAATGACCATTGAAGACGCCCTCGAGTTTTTCGAAGCCGTACCCGCAATTCACCGAAAGCTGCAGACGCTCATGGATGTTGGCCTTTCCTACGTGCGTTTGGGTCAAGCGGCGACGACGCTTTCGGGGGGCGAGGCACAACGGGTCAAGCTGTCCCGCGAGTTATCGAAACGCGATACCGGCAGCACGCTCTATATTCTTGACGAGCCCACAACAGGACTGCACTTCGAAGATATCCGTCAACTGCTTGAGGTGGTTCACCGCCTGCGTGATGGCGGTAATACCGTGGTCGTTATCGAACACAACCTGGATGTCATCAAGACCGCTGACTGGCTTGTCGACCTCGGTCCCGAAGGGGGCTCCGGTGGCGGGGAAATCATCGCTACCGGCACGCCAGAAGAAGTAGCGGCAAATCCCGCATCCCATACTGGGAGGTTCTTGGCGCCAATGCTTGGCGTGACGCCCAAGAAAGGCCGAGGGAAGTCCACAAAGGCCGCGAAGAACGCCAAGGCGGCGACGAAAAAGCAGAAAGCTGCCTGACACAGACATACAGACAGAACCGCAACAGACCGCACAGCGACAGACTGAATAGCGACAGACTAAACAGCGATAGCCAGGGCAGCGACAAGCAGAACAAAGATCGGTTGAGAGACGACAGGCAGAATACGTAGAACCGGTGCAGGGATGAACTCAGCAGGGATAAGCTGAGCAAGGATAAACAGCCGAGACCTGAAGTACTCGAC
>CBFHHJ010000010.1:19939-26315 GCA_965655505.1 Luminiphilus sp. | reverse complement strand
TGGGCAGTATTGATGAAGTCGAATACACAGGTCTCGAGCTTGAGGGCACAGCGCTCCTCGGTGACTACGTCACGGTTAATTTCGGTATTGGTCTAACAGACAGCGAGATTACAGAAGCGCCCACCAGCATTTGGGTTGGCAATCAGGCACCTCTGGTGAGCGAAGTAACCGGAAATCTGGGCGTGCAGTATCGTGCACCCATAGGCGGCGAGCGTGAATTCTTCATTCGCGGAGATTATCAGTACCTCGGCGAGACCTGGTGGGAACCCAACAATGATTCATCGCGTAGTGGCGTCAATCTGCTCGACGCTCGTCTCGGTGTTGAAGATCCCGACAACTGGGGTGTAACGCTCTGGGTTCGCAACGCGTTCGATGAGGAATACAACACCGAATATTCGCCAGGCCCAGCTCCGGGCTTCAACTTCTTGTGGCGCGCACAGCCGGTTCGATACGGTATCGAACTGACTAAGTGGTTCTAATTAGCGCTCGGCAATCATCAAGATAGGAGATAACACTATGAATGCAATTGCACAGATTAAAAGCACCCTCCATCACAACGCTTACGTTTGTCGTGATTTAGAGGCGGTACGGAAGTTTTATGAGGAAATTATTGGCTATACGCTGGTTGCTACTTGGGCTGAGCAGGCGGACTTGTTCGGTAAAGTAAGAACTTATTGCCACGGCTTTTTCGACATTGGTGACGGGTCATGCTTGGCATTTTTCCAGTTTGCGGATGAAGAAGACGCAGTCGAGTTTGGTCCTGAGTTAGCACAATCAGCTTTCCGCCATCTGGCGATGAAAGTAGATCAACCCACCCAAGATGCCATTAAAGAACGTCTGGAAGCTGCCGGCTACTTCGAGAGCGGTCAGGCCTACCCGCTAAACCACGGCTACTGCTGGTCAATCTATTGTTATGACCCTTCGGGCTTGTTGGTTGAATTCACCGTTGACCACGCCGATGTTGAGCAGATCAACAAGGACAAGGCGGCGACTGCCCACGAGGATTTGCAGAAGTGGCTCGCCGGTGATCACACACCCAACAATGAGCAGTTCCACCGCTGATTCAGGAGTAATTTAGATGTCGATTAAAGTAGCAGTGGTTTATCACTCGGGTTACGGACACACAGAGGCCGTCGCCCAGCACGTGATCGAGGGTGCCAAGTCAGTCAGCGGTGTTGAGGTGATGGTAGTGCCAGCCGCGGATATTACGTCCCCAGAGAGCGAGGCCCTTACCCAGTTGGACAGTGCTGATGCGATGATCTTCGGGTCACCCACCTACATGGGCTCCGCATCTGCCGCTTTTAAAGGGTTTATGGAAGCGTCATCCACTCGCTGGATGGAACAGCGCTGGGCGGACAAGTTGGCTGCTGGGTTCACTAATTCCGGGTCGATGAACGGCGATAAGCAAAATACACTGATCGAGTTTATGACCTTCGCCATGCAGCACAGCATGATTTGGACCGGCCTCGGTCAAATGCCCGGTAATAACCACTCGGGCGGCTCTGAGGATGACAACAACCGTTGCGGTGCCTCGATTGGCTGCATGACCCAGGCCAATGTTGATCAGGGCGGCGATGTCGCGCCACCTACTTCGGACCGAGAAACCGCCCGGTTGTTTGGTATCCGTGTGGCACAGGCAGCCGCGCGTTGGGGTTCATCCAATGCGTGATCACCAGATATATGATCCCGAGATCGAAACGCGTCCGGTTAGTGAGCAGTTTGCAATCGATCGGAACGCGTATCGAGAGCAGATTAAATATCTCATGAAGAACTCGGCGTTTTATCAAAAGAAGTTAGCGGACGCGGGATTTGATACGCCGGAAAGTATTGGCGGTCTTGATGACATCGCGGCCCTGCCTTTTACCGAGAAGGATGAAATACGTGCGAGCCAGGCGAATTTCCCGCCCTTTGGTAATCATGTCGCAGCGAACCCTGACGAACTCGTCCGTGTATTCAGCACCAGCGGAACAACCGGAACACCTTGCTACCTTGGGTTGACCAAGGCCGATCTTGATATGTACGCAACCAACGTTGCACGGGGCTACAGTGCCGCCGGTTTTAAACCTGGGCAGCGGCTTGTAGTTGGCTTTAATGCAGGACCCTTCGTTGCGGGTGCTGTTTACTACGGCTTCGATAAGATTGGTTGCAGCGTTATTCCTGTCGGCACAGGTAACACCGAGCGTATGGTGACAGCGATTCAAAAACTCGGCGCTACCGGCGTCAGTTGCACACCATCTTACGGCTTGTACCTAATAGACTGGTGTCGCGACCAAGGTATCGATACGCGATCGCTTGGGCTGCAAAATATGATCACCGCCGGCGAACCCGGGGGTGGCGATCCGATGGTCCGACGTACCATAACCGAGGCCTTTGGCTGCACTGTTCGTGAGTCCATGGGCATTGGTGACATCTCGCTGTCAGTGTGGGCAGAAGACGCCGACGAGAATGGCATGAACTTTATGGCTCGCGGATACGTTCACGTTGAGCTGATTGATCCGGCCTCCGGCGCGCCCGTACCCTGGGAGGATGGCGCAGAGGGAGAGTTGGTTTATACCGCATTGCAGCGGGAATCCATGCCGATGCTTCGTTTTCGTAGTCGCGATCACGTTGTCGTGACGATGCAGGATAACCCCACTGGGCGAACCGGTCCGCGTATCCGCTGCGTCGGTCGCACCGATGACATGCTGATCGTACGCGGAGTTAATCTGTTCCCAACTGCGGTACGCAGTGTGCTCGAAAGCTTCGATGGGGAGGTGTCTGGCCTCTTTAGCATTCGCCCCCTAGAGACAGGAGTGCTGCAAACGCCCCCGCTGCCGCTGGTTGTCGAGGTAGCTCACGGACACAGTGCAACAAACGACGATCTTGCGCTGCGTATCAAGACTGAGCTCAAAGCCCGCTTACTGGTCACAACGAATGTTCGACTGGTGGAGCACGGCGCTCTGCCAAGAGAGACCTATAAGTCAAAGCTGGTGGACTATTCCGAGGCTGCTGCTTAAGACGCCTCAACTCGGGTTGCGGCTCAGGTTGTTGTGTTCGCCTGTGCTGTCGCCCAATTCAAAAACCTCCCCTTTTAACCTAATGCCGATATGAGCTACCCTTCGCGCCTCACGCGATAGGCATACCGGAGAGCACAGCGGCGTTTAAAGTGCCCGCGAGTTGCTTTCGACGGGCGCTATGCGCTGATCATTTTCCTTCAAGAAGAGTGTATGCGGGCAAGACGCCACCGCTACCTGAGGCGTTCTGTTCACCATCATGTCCAAGGCAATATCATCAACTTTAGGTCAGGCGCCGCTGGTGCGTCGTTTGACTGCCCTCGGCCTCGCGTCCTCCGTGCCGAGCAAGCGTGTGTTTGCCAAACAACTGGCCGATCAGGTCGACATCTCTAACGCCATCACCTTGTCCGATTTTTTCTCCACCCTGAATACTGTCTCTGCGAGCACTCGGCCTGCCGATCCTCCCGCTAGCAACTCCCTATTTGACGCTCACTGTGTGGCCATGCGGACATTCATTGATGCAAGTTTCGCTACTGAAGACCAGGCGGCATTGCCTGCCGGTAAAGCAGCCCTACGCCTGCCCATTGAGAACGATCAAACACTAAACACCTCTGAAGCGGTGGCGAGCTATCGGCGCTTCTACAGCTTGCACCAAAGTGAATTAGAACGGCGCGTCGCACAGCTCAGAAAGGCATTACTAGAACAGTTGCAATGTGAAAGTGATGCGCTGGCTCAAGTGGCAGCGATAGAGGTGGCTTTGGGGCCCATACTTGTAAGGTATAGTCGCCGCTGTTTAGCAACACTACCCAAGCTTGTGGGGCAGCGGTTTGAGCATCTGTCGCAACAGTCGCACCCGCCAGATGTGGCGGTAGGTAGTCTGGAACTTCGGCTCGGTCAGGACGGCTGGCTGACGCGGTTCCACAACGAAATACAGCACCTGCTGCACGCAGAGTTATCACTCAGACTTCAGCCCCTAGAGGGCCTGTTGTCTTGCCTGAATCCTGAAGATCCTACACCGGAACATCTATGACTCGAGCTCTCTCTTCAATTGCCTTTATTACGGGCATGGCTTTGATCTTTTTAATGGCTCGAATGGTGGCCGCCGACGATCGGCTAACCCTTCTGGTCATGGTGCTTATCGTTGCCGCATACAGTGTTGGCGGCGTGGAGCTTTGGCGCTACCAGCGACAGACGGAAGGTCTTCGGCTGGCTTTAGCCGAACTGCACAGCGCTTCGCCAGCGACCGCGGAGACTCCAACCCTAAATGAATGGCTGTCCCTAGTGCCCGAGGCGCTTCGGCACGCCGTACACCAGCGCATTGTGGGCCATTTTCAGGGCCTGCCTGCGCCGATTCTGACGCCATATTTGGTCGGTCTTTTGGTGATGCTGGGTTTGATGGGCACGTTCGTGGGCATGGTTGCCACGCTGGGTGGGGCGGTGCAGGCGCTTGAGGGCGGTACTGAACTCACGGCGATTCGACAGGGTTTGGCAGCGCCCATTCAAGGGCTGGGAATGGCCTTTGGCACGTCCGTTGCCGGTATTGCGGCATCCGCCATGCTGGGTCTGATAGCGACGCTAAGTCAGCGAGATCGGCTTCAGGTGTCCAAAGCGCTCGACCATCACCGGGATGGATATTTTCGAGATCACTCTCTCAGTCATCAACGCACACAAACCTATAGCGCCCTGCAGCAGCAGGCGAGCGCTTTACCCGATGCAGTGGCTAGCCTGACAGCACTGAGCGAGCAGTTAGCACGGGTTGGAGAAAGCTTGGCAGCCTGGAGTGAGCAGTCAAGTGAGCAGCTGTTAGCCCAGCAACGCGAGTTTGAAACAGCGGTGCGGGCAGACTTTCAGGCGCTCACCGCATCGCTTGGGACAGAGTTGAAAGTCAATCTCGCCAATACCGGCAAAGAAACAGCAACGACTTTGCAGCCTTTTGTAGGGCAACTGCTAGAACAGGCTTCACAACAGCTCGCCAGTGAGGCTGCGGCACGCAGAGCGGTAGATGAAGCGTTGCACAACAGCCTGCGCGCCGAACAGCAACAAGCACTTGAAGCGCGTCGGGTTGCTGAAGCGCAGTGGCAGAGCGCCGTGGGTGAACGCATTGGAACACTTGTTGCCGAGTTGGGTAAGCAGTTGACGGAAATTCAGGCGCTGGAGACCCAACGGCTGGATGAGAGCGGAGCGCAAATAACGCAGCTAAAGGCCTCGCTTGGCGAGCAACTTCAGGGGTTAACAGGCGATATCAGCCAGTCCGTCGCTGCCATGGACTCGGCTGCTCAGCATTCGACACGCATCGGCAGTGAGTTGATTAACACGCTTCAGAGTAGTGCCGAGCGGTCCCTTGAGCGCGATAACGCGTTGCTTGAAGAGCGATCAACATTGTTGCAGCAGAATCAGGCACTCATTTCCAACCTAAAGGACCTTGGCGAAGCGCAGCAGAACTCGCTAGAAATGATCGCCGCGCAACTCAAGGCGCATATCGAGCGGCAGTCCAGTGCCACAGCCGATACTCTAGGCGAACTGATGACCCAGAGTGCGGCCCAGATAACGCAGGTCTCTGACAGTCTATCGCAGAAGATGGCTACGAGCCTTGAGAGCAACGAGCAGCACTGGCAGCAGTTGTCGAACAAGCTCGGTGGTGATCTAGAGCATTTGCTGGCCCGCAACGGTGACACTTTGGAGCAGCTGGCCACAAATCTGGGTGATCAATTGGGCGCATCCGGACAGCAGATTGCCAGCACCGCAATCGATCTCGCTTCCTTGAGTACGAGTTTTGCCGAATCCGTAACCGCCTTCAAGGCCAGCAGCGAGGCGGTGAACACATCGCTGAATGCCATTTCCGATGTGTTAGTGACGTCGGGCTCGCGAAGCGATGAGCAGATGGGCTATTACGTCGATCAGGCGCGGGAGATCATTGACCATAACCTGATCACGCAACAAACCATACTTGAGCGCCTAGAGTCAGTGACCGCGGCACTGTCGGTGGAGACTGATTGATCGTGAAGGAGTTTCTCGACGACAGTCTGAACGAAGCCCCTCCGATTTGGGCGATCTTCGGTGACCTGATGACTGGTCTGGTGGGTGTGTTTGTACTCATCCTAATCTGGACGCTGGGTTTTCAACTGGAGTTGGCAAAGAACCTGGAGCAGGCCGAGGCAGCGAGAGAGCTGGAACTCGCGCGCCGGCAGGCACTGGAACAAGCGCTGGCAGCGCCGTTGTCGAGCGGACGAATAACTATCAGTGATGGCCGTATAGGCATTAGTGGCAGTGTGTTATTCGCTTTGAATTCCGATCAGTTGCAAGAGGAGGGCCGAGAATTACTGGTGACCCTTGCGGGTCCTCTCGATGTCTTTCTCGAAGAGAATGATCGATTACTCATGATC
>CBFHHJ010000010.1:16771-19841 GCA_965655505.1 Luminiphilus sp. | reverse complement strand
TGCGTTTGGTGATCAACAGCCGGTCGCTCCAAACCTTGATGAATCAGGTCGCGCATTAAATCGGCGTGTTGAAATGGCGCCCGTGCCGCGTATTGCTTCATCGACATTGCGTCCAACAAATGACTGATTCACCCGTTAACCATGTGCAGGCGACAGACTCAAAGAAATCTGCGCCGGCGCACCTCAATACGTTAGAAGCACTGCACGCCTTGAGAGCGCTTCTGGGTGAGCGGTCTGAACTTCAGGCGCTCGATGTTGTGCGTCAGCGTACCTGGGAGCGGGATGTTGAAGCCCGAATCGAGGAAGCGCTTGCGACGCAGCCCGAGTCAGCGGGTCCGTTGAATTCACTGGGTCTGGTGGTTAAGGCATTGGTTGCGCTGGATCAGCGAGCGCCCAGCTATCTGAAGCATCTGGCTAGTTATCTAGACACCTTGATCTGGCTGGAGGAGCAAGCCTGATAGACAGACAATAAAAAACCCAGCCAATGGCCGGGCTTTTCATTGTTTGGCTCCTCCGGCCCGCAAGCACAGCTTGCGGTCGTTCGAGGGCTCGCAGCAGTGCTGCTCGAATTCCCCTCTCACCCAACTGGGCTCTTCTCGCCCAGCGCTACGCCGGAAATAAAAAAAGGGATAACCTTTCGGTTACCCCTTTTTGTATTTGGCTCCTCCGGCCCTCGCGAGACGCTCGGTCGCTCGGACGGCGTCGAGCGGTGCTCGCCGAAACCCCGTCCTCGCCCAACTGGGCTCTTCTCGCCCAGAAAGACAGACAATAAAAAACCCGGCCAATGGCCGGGCTTTTCATTGTTTGGCTCCGCCTGCTGGGCTCGAACCAGCGACCCATTGATTAACAGTCAATTGCTCTACCAACTGAGCTAAGGCGGAATAGGCTCCTTTCGGAGGCGGCAAACTATACTAGAGTCGTTTTTTTCAAGTCAACTCTTTTTGCTGAATGCTGTAATTAGATTGAAAAACCGCAATACTGACCGGCTAGACCCCTAACCAAGCAAACGACCTTCAATATGGCCCGTCAATTCGAAGTTAAATCCAATTATCAGCCCGCTGGGGACCAACCAGAGGCAATTCGTCAGTTGGTTGAGGGTGTGCAGGCGGGCTTAGCATCTCAAACCCTGCTGGGGGTGACCGGCTCGGGTAAGACCTTCACCATGGCCAACGTGGTTGAGCAGTTGCAGCGGCCCACGATTGTAATGGCCCATAACAAGACCTTGGCAGCACAACTTTACGGCGAATTTAAAGAGTTCTTTCCAAACAATGCCGTCGAGTACTTCGTGTCCTACTACGATTACTACCAGCCCGAGGCGTATGTGCCGTCCTCTGACACGTTTATCGAAAAGGACGCGCAGGTAAACGATCACATTGAGCAAATGCGCTTGTCCGCGACCAAAGCGTTGTTAGAGCGCGAGGATTGCCTAGTGGTGGCGACCGTGTCAGCGATCTACGGTTTGGGTGATCCGAAATCCTATTTCAAGATGATCATGCACCTATCGCGCGGGGAGATCATCGATCAGCGGGGTGTGCTGAGGCAGCTTGCAGAACTGCAGTACACCCGCAACGATATCGATTTCAAGCGGGGTACCTATCGGGTCCGAGGCGACGTCATCGACGTGTTCCCAGCAGATTCCGATGAGTTGGCAGTGCGCATCGAACTCTTTGATGAAGAAATCGAAAACATCACCACATTCGATCCGCTAACGGGCGCAGTCGCCGAGAAGCTTCCTCGAGTTACGATTTTTCCAAAAACTCACTATGTCGCATCTCGAGACACCATGCTTGGCGCTGTGGATTTAATTGAGGAAGAACTCGAAGCGCGGGTCAAGCAACTGAAAGAGCTGGATAAGTTAGTTGAGGCACAGCGGCTTCAGCAGCGCACGCGCTACGACATTGAGATGATTCGCGAACTGGGCTATTGCCAAGGGGTGGAGAACTATTCCCGCTATCTCTCGGGTCGCGCCCCCGGTGAGCCGCCACCCACGCTGTTTGAATATTTGCCGCAGAATGCACTGGTCGTGGTGGATGAGTCTCACGTGACGATTCCCCAAATTGGTGGCATGTATCGCGGCGATCGCTCACGCAAAGAAACGTTAGTGGAGTATGGCTTTCGGTTGCCGTCGGCGCTGGATAACCGACCCATGAAGTTTGATGAGTGGGAAGCGCTTTGCCCTCAAGCGATCTTTGTGTCGGCAACTCCGGGCAACTACGAAAACGAACACGCGGGACGAGTTGTCGAACAGGTGGTTCGGCCAACCGGCCTCATCGATCCAGAGGTCGAGATACGACCTGCGCGGACTCAAGTGGATGATCTGCTTGGTCAGATTCGTGAGACCGTCGCGATCGGCGACCGAGTCTTGGTCACAACGCTGACCAAGCGAATGGCCGAGGATTTAACCGAGTTTCTGAGTGAGCATGACGTGCGGGTCCGTTACCTGCACTCGGATATCGATACGGTGGAGCGCGTGGAGATTATTCGCGACCTTCGATTGGGGCAATTCGACGTCTTAGTTGGTATCAACCTATTGCGTGAGGGTCTCGATATGCCCGAGGTTTCCCTGGTGGCGATCTTGGATGCTGATAAGGAAGGTTTTTTGCGCTCGGATCGGTCGCTCATTCAGACGATTGGTCGCGCTGCCCGGAACTTGCGAGGTCACGCCATTCTCTATGCGGACCGGATCACGGGTTCGATGGAGCGCGCGATCGCTGAAACCGCCCGTCGCCGTGAGAAGCAGGTTGCCCACAATGAGCAGCATGGCATTACGCCAGTGGGCATCGAGAAAAGCGTGCAGGATATTCTTGAGGGGGCGCGTCGCATGCCCACCAAGGCGCGCAGTGCACGGGACCGCAAGGTGGCGGAAGAGCGCGCGGCGTACAGTGAAGAGATCGCACGTCTGACGCCGGCTGCTTTGGCACGCAAAATTGAGCAAATGGAAAAGCAGATGCTCGAGGCCGCCAAAAATCTCGAGTTCGAGGAGGCGGCCCAACTGCGCGATCAGCTTGCTGAGGTCAAGCAGCAGGTTTTTATCAGCTGAACTCGCACAACAGCTGTCAATGTACTGCGA
>CBFHHJ010000010.1:13495-16761 GCA_965655505.1 Luminiphilus sp. | reverse complement strand
CTGGCTTTAGGCGTAATCTGATTTTGCGGGGCTTTTAGCCGCGGTTCATAAAAATTTAGGGGAAAACCAATGAAGAAATTGATTGCCGGGCTTGGGTTGCTCGCAGTGTCAGCGTCATCCGTCGCTGCCGACAAACCCAACTTCCTGATGCTCTGGGGCGACGATGTCGGCTACTGGAATATCAGCGCGTACAACCAGGGAATGATGGGTTACGAGACCCCCAATATCGACCGTATTGCTGAAGAGGGTATGTTGTTTACCCATGCTTACGGTGAGCAAAGCTGTACCGCCGGTCGTGCGGCCTTTGTCACGGGTCAGTCGGGTTTTCGAACCGGTCTTCTGAAGGTCGGTCTGCCGGGTGCGAAAGAGGGTATGGATCCGCGCGATCCCACGATTGCTGAGTACCTGAAATCCAAGGGCTATATGACGGGCCAGTTCGGGAAAAACCACTTGGGTGATCGCGATGAGCACTTGCCAACCAATCACGGTTTTGATGAGTTTCTTGGCAACCTCTACCACCTGAACGCCGAGGAAGAGCCCGAGCAGGAAGATTATCCTCAGGATCCCGCTTTCAAAGAAAAATATGGACCTCGTGGGGTTATCAGTTCCTCTGCCGATGGTCGTATTGAAGATACTGGTCCGCTTACCAAGAAGCGGATGGAAACTATTGATGAAGAAGTGACCACTGCTGCGCTTGATTTTATGGAGCGTGCGGTCAAGGCCGAGAAGCCGTTCTTCCTTTGGTACAACACCACCCGCATGCATATCTTTACGCACCTTAAGCCTGAGTCCCAAGGCGTTACCGGCCTCGGCGTATATCCCGACGGGATGGTGGAGCACGATGGCATGATTGGCGAGATGCTCGACAAGCTCGAGGAGTTGGGTATCGAGGACAACACGGTGGTGATGTACACCACTGATAACGGTGCTGAAAAGTTCACCTGGCCCGACGGTGGTACCGCGCCATTCCGCGGCGAGAAAAATACCAACTGGGAAGGCGGTTATCGCGTGCCGCTGTTGGTTAAGTGGCCCGGTGTGATCGAACCTGGCTCTCGTAGCAACGGTCTTATCAGCCATATGGATTGGTTGCCGACAGTTGCGGGCGCCTTGGGCGATGCTGACATTAAAGAACGCCTCATGAAAAAGCCGTTCTTCGGCGAGGACAACACCAAAGTCCACCTCGATGGCTACAACATGATGCCTTACTGGAGTGGTGAAGTAGACGAAAGTCCCCGCGACGAGTTCTTCTATTTCAGCGACGATGGCAGCTTAGTGGGCCTGCGCTACAAGCGCTGGAAAGCGGTGTTTGCCGAGCAGCGTGCTCATGGTTTCGATGTCTGGGGTGAGCCCTTCGTACCGCTGCGTTTACCGAAGATCTTTGATCTCTACTCAGATCCTTTTGAAGAAGCTGAGCACGAATCGATTTACTACAACGATTGGATGCTGCGACGGGTATATCTCTTAGTCCCAGCTCAGACCTATGTTGGGCAGTTCTTGGCAACCTTCCAGGAATACCCACCACGCTCTAAGCCAGCCAGCTTCTCGATCGATCAGGTGTTGGACAGCATGCAGCAGGCTGCGACCAACTGAGTTGATCTCTTACCGGTAACAAATGAAAGGCTCCCTCGGGAGCCTTTTTTTATTCCTATGGGTTTTGGATAACCGCTCAAGAAAATTTCAAGCGCGGACCGTAAAACCCACCTCGGCCCCGGAGCCATCGGCTCGATTCTGCGCCCAGGGCTCTCCGCCGTGGTATTCCGCAACCAATCTCACAATGTACAGCCCAAGACCCATGTGACTGCCTTGGGAGTCGCTGCCGGCGCGGGAGGTCACCATGGGCGAAAACAATCGCAACGGATCGGCGGGCAACACTGGCCCAGGGTTACTGATCGCAATGCGCCACCAGAATCCCCGTCGCTCGAGCTTAAGCGAGATCAAGCCACCTTCGGGTGTAAATGACGTTGCATTTGACACCAGTTTGTCCAGTGCCTGAACGATAGCGTCGGGTGCGCCCGACATATCTGCACTCTCATTCATGCCATTGAATTCGAAGCGCCAAGCAGGAAAGGTTTGCTCATAGGCATCGCGAAGCTGGGTCAACAGATTGGCGAGATCAATAGGCTCTTTTGATTCGCTCGCTAATGAGGTTTCCAGTCGGTTGGCTTCGTTCATTGAATCGAGCATGTTGCGCAAACGCTGAACACCCTCGCTTGCCCGGTGAATGATTACGCCGCGCTCGGCGTCGCTCGACGTCGAGTCAGAAAGCTGTTCAAGGGATGCGCTGATGATTGCCACGGGTGTGCGGATTTCATGAGCAAGGCTGCGGGGCAGGGCTCGCAGATAATCCTCGAGTTGCTGTTGTTCTTGCATGAGGCTGTTGAAGGTTTCCGCAAGGTCATCGATCTCGTCACCCAGTCGGCTGACGACGAGAGGTTGTTGCGTGACGTGCTTGCGGTGATCGCCGATCTGTTGTGTCAGCTTTGACAGGCGTCTGCCAACAAGCAAGGCGAAGGACAAGAGTGCCGCAACTGTTAGAAGTAGTGCGATCGAGCCTTTTACGACGAGGCCATTAAACGCCGAATCCGTGAGGGAGAGATAGCGTTCCCGGGGCTGCTCGCCAACGATGACGCCCAAGATTCCATCGGGACCCACGATGGGCGCCGCAAAGCGTGAACGAAGTTCACCGTCTTGATTGATCAGCGTATGCCCAGCATGGCCGCGAATTGCCTGATCGACGACTTCGTCCTGTATTTGCCCCGACTGGGTTCTGAGGGGCGCTGGATTAGTCTGCGGATCATCAAGGATCAAACGGTATAGCCACCGACTCAACCACAAACCCGCGGGTACCGGTTCGGGAGCTGTGGGCGTTGACGCCGCCAGCGGCCAGCCCCAGCGATCTAGAATTTGGATGGACGTGCTGCTGCCGTCGTAGTTCGCGGCAAGTTGTGTCAGCCTGCTACCCGCCCTAATCAACCACGGCGGCGCACTGGTGCTCAGGGGTTTGATGTTGCCGCGATGAGTAATGCCCCCGTCGCCGACATCAATGTAGTAAAAGCCGAGTCGCGACCCTGCCGTGCTCACAGGTACCTTGAACTCAACTTGATAGCCATCGCCCACATCTGCCCATTGCCCCCGAATCCTCTCCGGTGATGCCCCGGGCAGCGCTCGATCGAGAATACGCGCTCTGATTGAGCCGGGTGCGGAAGTTGCAAGGACATAGTCTTGTCGTCTGCCTGCCGTCCAAGTTCGCAATACCAACCGGTCAC
>CBFHHJ010000010.1:0-13485 GCA_965655505.1 Luminiphilus sp. | reverse complement strand
TGTGTTGGGTTGCGTGGTGTCCCAAAGTCTCTGAAAGGGATAGCAGTCCAGTCATCGAGATAGCCGTCGAGTACCGGTGGTTGGTTCGCGGGCGTGACGATTAAGCTATCGGGGTCTTCTGGTGCCGTTGCGCGTCTGGGGTCCGGGTAAAGCAACGACACCTGATTTGCCAGGCCATGGGCAATACTTAAACCGGTCGCTTCGAGACCTTGCTGTTGCAGCGCCAATAGCGCCTGTTCGTTACTGCGAATAAATTGACAGCCGGTCCATGGGATGGTCGCCAGAGTGAGGCAGACTAAAGCGAGCTGAATGCGAAGTTTCACGCGGGTGAGTGCCAGCGGTATCCAAGGCCGTAAGCGGTCTCGATACTGTCAAACTCACTATCAACCGCCTCAAACTTACGTCGAATTCTGCGTACGTGGGAGGTGATCGTACTGTCGTCGAGCACCACTTTGGCCGCATCCATCAACTGTTGGCGATTCTTAATGTGCCCAGGGTGTTTTGCCAGCGCGTGTAGCATCCAGAATTCAGTAAAGGTGAGTGGAACCGGATGCTCTCCCCAGCGAACCGAGAGTCGCTCGGTGTTCATTTCAAGCAGGCCTTTACGCAGCACCTGTTCGGCATTTTCGGGTTTGCGCAACGCACTGACACGTCGCAGCAGCGCGGTGATACGTGCCAGTAGATGGCTATGAGAAATGTCTTTGGTGAGGTAATCATCGGCGCCAAGGCGCAGACCGGAAATGATATCGATCTCGGTATCCCGTGCGGTCAAAAACACGATTGGCAAGGTGGGATGACTGGAGCGCAACTCGCGACACAGTTCAAAGCCCGCCTCGGGGTCATCGCCCAGACCAATGTCGAGCAACGCAAGATCTGGCGCGTGAGCATCCATGCCCAGCCGTGCCTCATCGGCATTGCTGTAGATGCTGACTTGATAGCCTTGACGGCGGAGCAGGTCCTGATAGCCCGCAGCCAGCGCAGGTTCGTCTTCCACAATTGTGATGTGTTGCTTCATGCGGTTTTTCCTTGAATCGCGGTGATGGTTACACCAGACCGGGATTCACTCAAGCGATTGCCACAATTGAGCATAATTCAGCGTTACATCGCCATCATCACCACGCCCATCTGCACAGGGCTGGGCCTTAATCGTCTTTGATTTTCTAAACCCTTAGGCGAGGCGAGCAGATGAACCAAGCTAACACTTTTACTCCGATTCAAATTCTAGCTCAGCAACTAATACGCAGACTCGGTTGGTTCGCAGTGTCGGTGCTCTTTATGCTCACCGTGTTAGTGCCCGCAGCAAGTGCTGACACGCTCGAAGGATTGGGAGCGCCACAGCTATTCCTGCGGGGTGAAAGTGGTGAGCTGACCCCGGCTTTGCTAACAGACACTCACTTGGCCTTAACGGTTAAGGGCAGCAGTGTCCGAGGCACGCTCACGCAATCGTTCACCAACCAATCTGACGTGTGGGCTAACGGTGTCTACGCCATGCCTTTGCCAGAGCATGCGGCGGTCCACGGCTGGGAAATGAATGTCGCCGGTCGACGCATTGTTGGGCTTGTGCGCGAGCGTCAGGAAGCTAAAAAACGCTTTGAACGGGCAAAAAGCGAGGGTCGCAGAGCTGGGTTGTTAGAGGTAATCGATCCCGGGTTGTTTCAGATTCGACTCGCCAATATTGACCCGCAATCGACCATCACTGTGTCGATCGATCTAACATTTACGGCGGATATCGATGGTCGCCGGTTTGCACTGCGTTTCCCAACGACAGTGACGCCGCGCTATGAAATGACAAATACTGCTAGGGGCAATGCCGCCTCCCATCCATCTACCCATGGCTCTAGAAACCCCAGCGCTGAAACTCATAGCGCTGAAATTCCTAGCGCAGGAACCCCCAGCAGGAGAACGCTTGATACAACATCGGTGAGTGCGCGCATCGATATGTGGGCCGCACAATGGATCGATAGTTGGGAAGACTCAAGCGCATCAAACCTAGGCGCATCTAACTTAGGCGCATCTAACGTAGGCGCAGCGGGCTCAAGCTCATCGAGCTCAATCGCATCCAGTAGCCCGGGTGCCGCAGTGCACCAAGTGCCCTTACTGCCGCGTATTCATCATCCCTTTAGCTACGATATTGACCTTGAGCCCGGCGCAAACCTTGTCGCCTTAACGACACCGCTGCACGACAGTCAGTTTGCCGACACCCGCCGCGGGTTTCGCGTGACGTCTGCCGGCAACCGCGCCGAACTGGATCGAGATTTTATTCTACGATGGGAGCTGGCGCCGTCAAATGAGCCCGAGGCAACTCTGGTCGTTGAGGAAAATGACGGCCAGTGGTTCGCAAATCTGGAGATTATCGAACCTTCTGATCCACTGGCGATGCGCCCACCACCGCAAGAGATTGTGCTGATTCTAGATATCTCGGGCTCAATGGCCGGGGACGCCCTGCGCCAAGCCAAAGCCGCTGCCCGCCAAGCGCTATCGCTTCTGAAGCCCGCCGACCGATTCAATCTCATCGCTTTCGATCACGAGGTGCACCTGTTATTTGATCAACCGCGCTACGCCTATGCCGACAGCATTGCTGCGGGAATCGCGTTTATTGACGACCTCGAGGCCCAGGGTGGGACCGAGATTGAACTGGCACTCGATGCGGGGCTAATGCAAGTTGGTGCAAGCACCCATGAACGGCCTCAGTTGGTGTTTGTCACCGATGGCGCCGTTTGGGCAGAGGGCAGTCTCTATCGAAAAATAGCCTCTCAACTCGGTGATGCTCGGCTGTCGACTGTGGCGATTGGCGCAGCACCCAACGGTGCCTTCATGCGCCAGGCCGCTGTGCTGGGGCGCGGGATGTATCGGCAAATTGCGCGCACGAATGACGTCAGCGGCACACTCAGTGCACTCATGACAGCCTTATCGCGGCCACTGCTCACCGACATCACCATCGATTGGCCCGTTGATACGGAACCCGCAAGCCCGGTGATGGCCGATCTGTATCACGGTCAACCGGTTCGCTCGCTGGTTCGCTTCGAAGAGCCCCCTGGCGCTCAGATCGTCACGGTAAGAGGGCTGTTGGGAGGCTGGCCATGGCAGAGCGATGTCCGCTTGACGCTGCCCCGAACCACTGGAGACTCGCGCGGACGAGGCGGTGTCTCGTCGCGCTGGGCCCAGCAGCGCGTCCAGTGGCTGCTTGATCAGGCGGTTCTCGCGGGGCAGCCCGAGTCCTCGGTGCGTGACGCGGTTCTCGCCCTTGGCTTAGCGCACAACTTAGTAACTCCGTTTACCAGCCTCATTGCCGAAGAAATGCGACGGGCACGCCCACCCGCTGCAAATGCTGGCGAGTTTATGGTTCCCCCTCAGGTTCCAGCCAAAGATTTCGAGTTTCCTCAGACGGCGACCGCGGCATCCTTGTGGTTGTACTTTGGGTTGCTGACGTTGTTTCTTGGGGTGCTGGTGGTCGCGCTCTCGCGGGACGATTCGCCGGTGAGGGCAGTGTTGCTTCAGGAGTTGCCCAATGATTGATAACCGCCACATCTCCCGCTTTACGAGTCTCCGGGGATGGGTGGGTTTTTGCTTGCTCAGCGCAAGCGTTGGAGCGTTTGGAACGAGCGGTTGGATCATGGGTAAAGCTGCGCTCGCACAATTATTGATGGGTGTGTCTTGGCATGAGGCCCAGCGCAATGGGGCAGTAGCACCACCGTGGCCGGGGGCTGATCAGCGGCTGGCGGCAAAGTTGTTTGTGCCCGATATTGGCTTGAGTCGCTATGTGTTTGACTCTGATAGTGGTGCCGCTCTTGCGTTTGGGCCGGGCTTTGCGGCGAATAATGATTCCACGTCAATGGTCGCAGTCGTGAGCGGGCATCGGGATACCCACTTCGCGTTCCTGCCGATTCTGGAGGCGGGCATGCGCATTGAGTTGGAGCCACTACTGACCGGACAGACTCGCAGCTTTGTTGTCAGTGAGCGATTGGTGGTCGACAGTCGAAAGGGCATGCTGCCGTTACCCACAGGGGCTGGCTTGGTGCTGGTCACCTGTTATCCGTTTGGTGACCCAGTCCCCGGGGGGCCGCTTCGCTACGTGGTTGTCGCGGCCGAAGTATCAACTCAAGACACGGCGACGACCTTGTTGTTGTAGACGGTTCTGTAGGTGCTACTGAAGGCACTCGACCATTGGCGAGCGGAGCTGAAACACGGTCAAATTTGACAAAAATAGATGTCAGCGGTCACAGACACTGAGATGAAGGCTAGCAACGCGTTGCATTTCTACGTAAGTTACGTGCCTAGAAATCTTTGATCTTCAGATAGGGTGACATCCATGAACGTGTTTAAAAAAGGTGCCAAGGCGCTGGTCATTGCCGCAGCAGTGACGTCATTGGGCGCGTGTACAACGACCAATACTGACGAATTTAACGTTTGTGCGATGGGTTATACCCTCGCAGGACTGGGTATCGGTCTGGCTTCAAGTGGTACGGGTGTCGTGATTGCCGGCGCCGCAGGTGGTGCGGGTATCGGATACCTCGCCTGTGATGAAGAAGTGCCCATGCCAGAAGAGCCTGAAATCGTGGCGGCTGCCGCTGCGCCTGCACCAGAACCCGTTGGCGACCAGGACGGTGATGGCATTCGCGATGATCGTGATGATTGCCCAAATACCCCCGAGGGTGTGGAAGTCGATTACAAAGGCTGCCCCAAGCCGCTGGTGTTTAACGGCAACTACTTAGCCTTCGAGTTTGACAGCGCTGAGTTGCCGGCCAATGCAGATGAAGGTCTAGAGAATGCACTGGCGTACATGGCACGCTATCCCGATGGTCAGTATGAAGTTGCTGGTCACACTGATGGCATTGGTTCTGATGCCTATAACCAGAATCTTTCAGAGCGACGAGCACAAGCGGTTGCCGATTACCTGGTTGCGAATAAAGGTGTTGCGGCCGACCAGATCACGGTCGTGGGTTATGGCGAGTCCATGCCTGTTGCGAGCAACGAAACCGATAGCGGACGCGCGCGTAATCGCCGGGTACAGGTGAAGCTGCTCGACTAAACGCTTTTGAACGGCTTGTAGACATAAAGGGCAGCTCGTCGTGGGCTGCCCTTTTTTCTTGGGAATTGGACGCCGAGCTAAACCCGCTCGATCGCCGTTGACCCTAAAACGTCTGAGCGTTCCTGAACCATTCTGGCAAGAGTGTCGACCATGTTCTTGCCCATATCGCGGCAGTAGATTTCGTCCTTGGATCGTCGAACCCCAGGAATCACATATCGCGGTTTCGACTCCATGCCGGCATAGGCCATCGCCCAAACACCGAACAGTCTGCTGGGGGCCGGGTCGAAAAACAGTACGTTGACGGCTTCGTGACGATCGTCGCGCACAATGTGCTCGAAAGTGGCTTTCAGGGCGGGGCGAGGACCTTCCAGCAGTTGGCAAAAGTGATTACCCGAGTACAAAAGCGCACCGGTAATCTGCTTGGGAGGATTGTTGCGTTGCAACGCCTCGAGGATGTCCTGCACTTCATTGCGCACGAACGCCTCGTTGTCGCCCAGCGTGCTAATGCTCACGTAGGCCAAGTGATAGATGTCGTGCATTGCTCTGCTCCACCGGACAGCGATGTAAAGATGCCGCAATAGTGCTTCATGGGCAACCGTGTTGAGTCAATGGCTTTATATTTTTCAGATCTAATGCGAACATACGATCCCCACGCGGCCTCTGGTAAGGGTCGCCACTGACATTAAGGAATTGACATGCCACTCATAACTCTCCCAGATGGAAGCCAGCGTAGCTTCGACGAAGCTGTTTCAGTCTTTGATGTTGCCGCCGATATTGGTCCCGGTCTTGCCAAGGCGGCACTTGCCGGTGTGGTTGATGGCCGCGAGGTCGACACCTCCCACGTCATTGAATCCGATAGCCAACTGAGCATTATCACCGAGCGCGACGACGCCGGACTCGAGGTGATACGTCACTCGACTGCGCATTTGATGGCGCAGGCAGTGCAGCAGTTGTTTCCCGGCACTCAGGTCACGATAGGACCAACGGTAGAAGACGGCTTTTATTACGACTTCGCCACGGGTCACAATTTCACTCCCGAGGATCTTGAGGAAATCGAGAAGCGGATGGAAGAGATCGCTGCCCAAGATGTGACGGTAGAGCGCATTGTTTGCTCCCGCGAGAAAGCGATCGAAATCTTTCGCAATATGGGCGAGCACTTCAAGGTGCAGATCATCGAAGAGCTCCCGGAAGGGGAGGAGATATCGGTCTATCAGCAGGGCAGTTGGATGGACCTCTGTCGCGGCCCTCACGTACCCAGCACTGGCAAGCTCAAAGCCTTCAAGCTAACCAAAGTTGCGGGTGCCTATTGGCGTGGTGATTCCAATAACCAGCAACTTCAGCGTATTTACGGAACGGCCTGGGCCAACAAAAAAGCCCTTAAGGCCTATCTGAACCGCATTGCTGAGGCAGAGAAACGCGACCACCGCAAGATTGCGAAAAAGCTCGGCTTGTTCCACACACAGGAAGAAGCGCCTGGCATGGTTTTTTGGCATCCCTCCGGCTGGAGTATTTACCAAACCATTGAGCGCTACATGCGCCAAAAGCAAATTGATTACGGCTATCAGGAAATCAAAACCCCCCAACTGGTGGATATCAGCTTGTGGCAGCGGTCGGGTCATGCCGATAAGTTTGCTGATGGCATGTTTACCCTCAGCGACGATGAGCGACAGTTTGCGGTAAAGCCCATGAACTGCCCCTGTCACGTGCAGGTGTTTAACCAAGGGTTGAAATCCTATCGCGATCTGCCCCTGCGCCTGGCCGAATTTGGTAGCTGCCACAGGAACGAACCTTCTGGTTCGCTGCACGGCATTATGCGCGTGCGAGGGTTCACTCAGGATGATGCACATATCTTCTGTACCGACAGTCAGATTCAGCCAGAGGTAGCAGATTTCATCGATATGCTGCATGAAGTCTATGCCGACTTCGGGTTCTCTGAGGTGATTTATAGGCTCTCGACGCGCCCTGAGCAGCGGGTTGGTAGTGACGATGACTGGGATCGCGCGGAGCAGGCCCTCGCGGAAGCGCTCAATAGCAAAGGGCTGCCCTGGGAAGAGTTGCCCGGGGAGGGCGCGTTTTACGGTCCCAAGATTGAGTTCTCATTAAAAGATTGTATTGGACGAATTTGGCAGCTGGGCACCATTCAGGTGGATTTCTCGATGCCCGGTCGGCTCGACGCCCAATACGTTGCCGAAGACGGCAGTCGGCAGGTGCCGGTGATGCTGCATCGCGCGGTGCTTGGCTCCTTCGAACGTTTTATTGGCATCCTGATCGAGCATTTTGAGGGTGAGTTCCCCACATGGTTGGCGCCCACCCAGGCGGTCGTGGTTAACATCACGGATAAGCATGCGGGCTATGCCGCCGAAGTTGAATCCCAGCTCAAGCAACAGGGGTTTCGGGTGCGAAGCGACCTACGCAATGAAAAAATCGGCTTTAAGATCCGTGAATTGGAGATGGCCAAGGTGCCTTTCATCGTTGTGGTCGGCGACAAAGAAATGGAGTCGGGAGCGGTGTCCGTGCGCGCGCGACACGGGAAGGATTTGGGAACCCTGTCGTTGGCTGACTTGGCGGAACGTCTCGCCGCACGCCAGTAACGACCAGATACGGGTTTGAGGGCGGTAGAACCCCGTTGAAAATCAATCATTTCCATGGATTTCGTGTCTTGAGAAACGATTGACTTACCTATAGAATCCCGCCTCCTCGATAAGCGAGTGGTCGAAGGGTGTTTTGTGTGCACGCGAGACTGCTTATAGATAGGTAACCGGCGACGAGGACGTAACAACAAATACGCCGGTATCGATATGTGGAGACAACCAGCATCAAGAATGAGCCCAAGGGCAAAAAGGCCCTAACAAACGATCAAATTACAGCACCCCAAGTGCGTCTTGTGGGTGCCGATGGAAGCCAGGTTGGTATCGTTTCCAACGCTGAAGCCCAGGCGGCAGCTGAAGCTGCCGGCATGGACCTTGTGATGATGGCCGAGAGCGATCCGCCGGTCTGCAAGGTGATGGATTACGGAAAACACGTCTTCGAAGCGAAAAAGCAGAAGGCGGCGCAGCGCAAGAAAGCTAAGCGCATCCAAGTGAAAGAGATGAAATTTCGTCCAGGGACGGATGAAGGTGACTACCAGGTAAAACTGCG
Source organism: Luminiphilus sp. (assembly GCA_965655505.1). Classification (GTDB taxonomy): domain Bacteria; phylum Pseudomonadota; class Gammaproteobacteria; order Pseudomonadales; family Halieaceae; genus Luminiphilus. Next base: position 5,318 of record CBFHHJ010000010.1, on the reverse strand, counting down.
CAACCTGGTACGTTTCCTAGAGAACGGCGATAAGGCCAAAGTCACGCTTCGCTACCGCGGGCGCGAAATGGCTCATCAGGAAATCGGCATGGAGCTACTCAAACGAGTAGAAGCTGACCTGAGCGAACTGGGAAGTGTCGAGCAATTTCCGAAAATGGAGGGTCGGCAACTCACCATGGTTATCGCACCCAAGAAACGGGGTTAGCGGCCCGTGAATGCCCTAACACTCGAATGATGAGTCGCCTCGCACTGTGTTTAATCACACGCGGGGCCCAATGCGGAGTTTAAGACTATGCCAAAAGCAAAAATTCACAGCGGGGCCGCTAAGCGGTTCAAGAAAACTGCGGGTGGCTATAAGCGTAAAAGCGCTTATAAAAGCCACATCCTAACCAAAATGACGACCAAGCGTAAGCGTCAGCTGCGTGGCACGTCCATGATTGATCAATCAGACAAAGTGCTGATCGATCGCATGATGCGCGCTAAATAAGTCGTCATTAACTGATTAGGAGAGAGATATGCCTCGCGTAAAACGTGGAGTGACGGCTCATCGTCGTCACAAGAAGATTTTAAAGCAAGCAAAAGGCTACTACGGAGCGCGCTCGCGCGTCTTTCGTGTTGCTAAGCAAGCAGTCACTAAGGCAGGGCAATACGCCTACCGTGACCGCCGCCAGCGTAAGCGTCAGTTCCGCGCGCTGTGGATTACGCGTATCAACGCGCAATCCCGTGCTAACGGTTTGACCTACAGCCGGTTGATTAATGGTTTGAAGAAGGCTGATATTGCCCTCGATCGTCGTGTACTGGCTGATCTGGCCGTTCATGACAAGGCAGCTTTTGCGGCTGTTGTCGAGCGTGCTCGCACTGCCCTCGCAGCCTGATTTGTTGCCCGCGCGCAGGCGGGATTAACGGAACATCTAAGGGAAGGGGCGCAGGCCTCTTCCCTTTTTTATGCTCAAGGGCGTGCCACTAGGTGTCATGCCGTTGACGCACAATAAACACGTATCAGACACCGATAATCGGGTAATACAACATGCAGTCGCTGGAAGAATTGAAAGTACAGGCCCTTGAGGCGATCAACGGTGCGGATGATGGTGCCGCGCTTGAGCAATTGCGCGTTGACTACCTGGGCAAGAAGGGTCAGCTCACCGGCCTGTTGAAGGGGCTGGGTAAATTGTCGGCGGAGGAGCGGCCGAAGGCCGGCGCGCTGATCAATGACGTGAAGCAAGAGCTGCAGTTGTTGATCAACGCGCGCAAGCAGTCCCTGGAAAGTGCAGCCTTGTCAGCACGCCTGGCTGACGAAGCGATTGATGTGACCTTGCCGGGTCGCGATGTTGATCCTGGTGGCTTACACCCAATTACGCGCACGATCGAACGCATTGAAGCTTTTTTTGGCGGCCTGGGCTTTGAAACCATGGAAGGGCCTGAAATCGAAGACGATTATCACAACTTTGAGGCCCTCAATATCCCAGCGCATCACCCCGCGCGGGCAATGCACGATACCTTCTATATTGATGATACCCATGTGCTGCGCACCCACACCTCGGGGGTGCAGGTGCGAACGATGGAAAATCGCGAGCCGCCACTGCGGGTGATTTGTCCCGGTAGGGTGTATCGCTGTGACTCTGATCTGACTCACTCGCCTATGTTTCATCAGGTTGAAGGACTATTGATTGATGAGTCTTCAAGTTTCGGAGACCTCAAAGGGTTACTGGAAGAGTTCCTGCAGCTGTTCTTCGAGCGCGAGGATCTCGCGGTGCGGTTTCGGCCGTCGTACTTTCCGTTCACCGAGCCCTCGGCGGAGGTGGATATTCAGTGCGTGAAGTGTGACGGCGAGGGCTGTCGGATTTGCAGCCAAACGGGCTGGCTTGAAGTGCTGGGCTGCGGAATGGTGAATCCCAAGGTCTTTGCCATGAGCGGTATTGATACCGAGCGTTTCACCGGATTTGCCTTTGGCCTGGGCGTCGAGCGCTTGGCGATGTTGCGTTATGGCATCGGCGATTTGAGACTTAATTTTGACAATGATCTGCGCTTCTTGCGTCAGTTCGCCTGAGGGGAAGAAACGATGATCATCTCAGAAACCTGGCTGCGTGAATGGGTTAACCCAGACCTGAGCACTGAGGCCCTTGCACATGAGCTCACCATGGCGGGCCTCGAGGTCGATGGCATTACCCGGGTCGCCGAGCCATTCAGCGGCGTGATTGTTGCGGAGATTGTCGCTGCCGAGCAGCACCCCGACGCCGACAAGCTGCGTGTCTGTGAAGTAGCAACCGGCGAGGGCACCGTTCAAATCGTCTGTGGTGCCCCCAATGCTCGCGTTGGTCTCAAGGCACCCCTGGCACAGGTTGGTGCGGTGCTGCCGGGCAATTTCAAAATCAAGAAAGCCAAACTGCGTGGCGTTGAGTCTCAGGGCATGCTCTGTGCTGAGTCCGAGCTGACCTTGTCCGAGGAGAGTGATGGGTTAATGGAGTTGCCCGCTGACGCCCCCGTAGGCAAAGACTTGCGCGACTATCTCGCGCTGGATGACGCCATCATTGAGATCGGGCTGACCCCCAATCGTGCCGACTGCCTTGGCATGCTTGGTGTTGCTCGCGATGTGGCGGTGATTACCGATAGCAAACTCTGCGAAGCTGAGATCGCTCCTGTTGCGCCGAGCCAAGACACGCAGTTTCCAGTCGACGTACAGGCATCCGACAAATGCCCCCGGTATATCGGTCGCGTGATCACTGATGTCGACCTCACTCGACCGACGCCGACAACGATTGTCGAACGGTTGCGAAGAGCCGGTATCCGAAGCATTGATGCGGTTGTCGATGTGACCAACTACGTCATGCTCGAGCTGGGTCAGCCGCTGCATGCCTTTGATCTGGCGACCCTGAACGGCGGCATCATTGTGCGCGAAGCCCATGCCGGCGAGCAGATGGTGCTACTCGACGGCTCCGAGATTACCTTGAGTGAGGGCACCTTGGTCATTGCCGACCACGAGCGTGCCCTGGCTCTTGCGGGCATCATGGGCGGTGAGAACAGTGGCGTCAGTGCCGAGACGACGGCGATATTTTTGGAGAGCGCGTTTTTCGCGCCGACGTTGATGGCCGGTCGCGCCCGCAGCTACGGCTTGCATACCGATGCCTCTCATCGCTACGAGCGCGGTGTCGATTCGTTGTTACAGCGCAAGGCTATTGAACGGGCAACGCAACTGCTTCTCGATATCGTGGGCGGGCAGGCCGGTCCCTGTTCCGAGGTTGCCGCAGAAGCATCGCTGCCCGTTGCCGAGCCGATCACCTTACGCGCTGATCGCATTAGCCGTGTGCTTGGCTTCTCAATGGAGTCGTCATTGGTGGAGTCCATTCTCGAGGGCTTGGGCTTTACTTTGACCGAAACGAACCCCGGTGAGTGGACCTGTACTGCACCCAGCTGGCGATTCGATATGGGTCAGGAAGTCGATTTGATCGAAGAGTTGGCGCGGATCTACGGGTATAACCGTCTGCCGGTTAGCCGTATTCGTGCAGATTTGTCGATGACGCCCCAGCGCGAAGATGCTCGTACGGCGGGGAATATCCGTCGGCAACTGGTTGCACGTGGCTTTCACGAGGCTATTACCTTCAGCTTCATCAGTCCCAAACAGCAAGCAGTGTTCGATCCAGAACTTGAGCCTGTCACCCTACGCAATCCGATTTCAGCGGAGCTTGCGGTCATGCGCACGGGTCTCGCGCCGGGACTGCTCGGTGTCCTTGCTCACAACACCAAGCGTCAGAATGCACGGGTGCGGGTGTTTGAGATGGGTATGCGTTTTTTGCCCGGCGACACGCTGCAACAGGAGTCGATGCTGGCGCTGGCGATGACCGGTACCCGCAGTGGCGAAGGCTGGGCCAATGGCAGCGACAAACTAGACTTCTTTGATCTCAAGGGTGAGGTGGAGCAGGTGTTGGCCGGCAGTGGTGCTGCCGTGACGTTTGAGCGCACCGTGCGACCCGGGTTCCACGATGGGCAGACTGCCGAGGTTCTTCTCGACGGCACGGTAGTGGGCATTATGGGTACCGTGCATCCCCTGGTCTGTAACGATCTGGACCTACCTGCGAATACTTTCGTTGCTGAACTTGAGTTGGCAGCTGTGATGGCGGCGCGCTTGCCTGCCTTCCAAGACGTGTCGCGGTTCCCCGAAGTGCGCCGAGATATTGCCGTGCTGTTACAGCAGGATGTCAGCGCGCAGGCGGTCACTGACGTGATCAAAGCTGCGGCGGGTGACTTGCTGGATGATCTGACAATTTTTGATGTTTATCAGGGTAAAGGCATCGACCCTGAACAGAAAAGCCTCGCCATGGGTTTGACTTTCAGAGACAGCTCGCGCACTCTAGACGACTCGGAAATTTCCGGCTTAATGTCGCAAGTTATTGATTCGTTGAAGGAAAATCTCAACGCCCAGCTCAGGAGTTAATCGATCCCACATGACCGCCCTGACCAAATCGGAAATGGCTGAAAAGCTTTTTGAAGAGCTAGGACTCAATAAACGCGAGGCTAAAGAACTGGTAGAGCAGTTCTTTGAAGAAATCCGGATTTGCCTAGAAAACAACGAACAGGTGAAGCTGTCGGCCTTTGGTAACTTTGATTTACGCGATAAACGCCAGCGGCCGGGGCGCAACCCGAAGACGGGTGAAGAGATTCCAATCTCGGCGCGTCGGGTTGTAACCTTTCGACCCGGGCAAAAATTGAAGGCCCGTGTTGAGCACTACGCGGCACAAGAGATATTGAGCGATGCTTGAACCCACCCACAACAGTGAGCTGCCGCCAATACCCGGCAAGCGCTACTTCACAATAGGTGAGGTGAGTGATCTGTGTGCAGTAAAGCCCCATGTGCTGCGCTATTGGGAGCAGGAATTTCCGCAATTGAAGCCGGTTAAGCGACGCGGTAATCGTCGCTACTACCAGCGTGAAGACGTGGAAATGATCCGAACAATCCGAAGCCTATTGTACGAACAGGGCTACACGATTGGTGGTGCCCGTCAGCGTATGGTCAACGAAGACGAAGTGCTGACACCCGTTGAGGTGACGGCGCTAGCCAGAGAATGCATTACTGCTCTCGAGCAGGCCCAGGGCCTGTTACAGATTGCTGACTGAATGTTTCGCATCCCCTGCGAAGCTGTGTATAATCCGCGACCTTTCGGGGCGTAGCGCAGCCTGGTAGCGCACCACACTGGGGGTGTGGTGGTCGCAGGTTCAAATCCTGCCGTCCCGACCAATCGATAAAAGACCGCCTCTTGGCGGTTTTTTTATGCTTCGAATTCGGCGCCACCAATTTCTAGGGCTCTACAGCCTTGCGGCTCGGC
>CBFHHJ010000009.1:0-26773 GCA_965655505.1 Luminiphilus sp. | reverse complement strand
CTAGTTGATGCTTATGCTTCTCCCACCGGGCAAATTGGTGGCCAAGAGGCCCAGTGGACAATGCGCGCGGTCGAACTAATTGATTTGCGCGCGGGCTTTCTCGGCACCGATCGGTTGATATCGGGAGATCAGTACGTGTTTTTCCGCGACGCCTACCTGCAACGCCGAGAGGCCTTAACGTCAGATGGCCAGGCTGTGGATGACTTCTCCGAATTTGACGATAGCTGGGAAGCTGACGATCTGTGACGGAAGCCGGTGAGAATCGACACCTATGACTGACGGTTTCAGCGATGGACGTGTCTTGATCGTCGATGATCAGCCAGAGCGCGCGGCCAGTCTGGTTGCGGCCCTGCAAGACGATCAATACCAGTTCGATATTCTCGATGGAGTCACTGATATTGAGTCTGCGCTTGGTCCCGAGAGCCCTTGGGACTGCGTGCTCTGTAACATCGATCTGTCGAACGTGTCTTGGGCAGGCGTCAGGCGAGCCATGCGTAATTTTGATGTGCAGGTACCCGTTGTTGTGCTCGCCGATGACCGTGATGTTGATAGTATGTCCACAGCGCTGAGCCTAGGCGCAACAGATTTCTTTGTCAGACCTCAGGAGCGGCCGGGGCTGTTGCGTCGGTCTATTGAACGTTGTGTTCACCACCGGCGGCTGCAGCGAGAATTGAAGTCCAGTAAAGAGCATCTTGAACGCGTTAATGGCCAACTCAGGCACTCCATACGTATTCTCGAGCAGGACCAGCAGGCCGGTAGGCAAGTGCAAATGGCAATGCTGCCCTCGGGTGCGCTGCATCTGGATGGCTACTGGGTCAGCCACAAGATCTATACCTCGCTGTATCTCAGCGGGGACTTTACCGACTACTTTCGAGTTGGCGACGACGAGGTTGCTTTTTTCTTGGCCGACGTCTCGGGCCATGGCAGTTCTTCGGCGTTTGCCACGGTGTTGCTGAAGAATTTGTTTGCCAGGAAGCGCTCAGACCTATTACGTCGTGACGATCACGCGGTTTGCTCGCCCGTCAGCATGTTAAAGCTTGCGAATCGAGAATTGCTTGAGCTCGATTTTAATAAATACGCCACCATGGTCGTCGGCGTGCTTAATTTAAAATCTCACACTATCCGATACAGCGTTGCGGGGCATCTACCGCAGCCTATTCTGCTCACTGATGACGGTATTTGCTATCTGGAAGGCGAGGGCTCGCCAGTGGGCCTGATGCCTGATGCGGAATATACCGAACACAGCGTTGACCTCCCGGAGCGGTTCATGTTCTCAGTGATGTCTGATGGCATTTTGGAGCTGCTGGAAGATGAAGACTTGATCGAGAAAGAGCAGGATTTACTCGACCGCTTGAACGGACCGGTTGATAAGCCAAGCAGTCTGGCCAAGCGACTCAGTCTTGATCACGTCGATCGGAATCATCTTCCTGACGACATCGCGGCACTGTTCATCAGCCGAGGGCTTACGTGAACAGTGGGCGTATAAGCACTGCCAGTGATCAAGGGGCGCATTTGCTGCGTCTCGAAGGCGACGTGCGCTTAATTATGTGCACGGCCCTTGATGAGTATCTTGAGAAGATTTTCAGTGATCCCGAGTTCGCCTCGGTTTGGGTAGATGTTACCGGTGCGACAGGCCTCGATAGCACCACGCTGGGCATGCTAGCCAAACTGGCAATCCGGACTAAAGAGCGCTTCGGTTTCAAGCCCGCGATGTTCAGCGATAACCCCGGAATTAATCGACTGCTGAAATCCATGGGTTTTAGCAAGTTGTATGAGCTTCGCTCGGGGGAGTCGGTTACCAATGACGACACGGCAGAGCTTCCCCAGGTGGACGCCAGTGAGGACGTTGTCCGCCAAAAGGTCATCGACGCGCATAAGACGCTGATGAGTCTCACCGAGGAGAATCGCAAAGCCTTTAAGGACCTCGTGCAAACCCTTGAGACGGGCTAGAGATCTCGGAGCTCTGATCTGGTCTGATGTGGGCTGATGTGTGTGCGCCGCTATGCTTTGGCGGTCGTTCTCTCGGGGGGGCGCTGGCAGTGGGCGACGGCCTGTTCGAGTACTTCGATACCAGCGCTCGGTCGGTGAGCCAATTCACTGATGGTCCGTCGAAAGCGGCGCCCACCCGGCTGATGCTGATAAAGCCCAAGAATGTGACGGGAAATGTGATTCAGCCGACCACCGTTGGCCAACTGCTCGGCTATATACGGCGCTAGTTCTGCCAACACCTTGTCCCGCGAAGCCAAGGGGTTTTCAAGATCAAATAGCCTCGAGTCCACCTGACTCAGCAGCCACGGATTCTGATACGCGGCTCGACCGAGCATCACCCCGTCGAGCTTTTGAAGATGAACTGCCGCGTCATCTAAGGTCTCGATGCCCCCATTGAGAACGATGGTGAGCTCGGGGAAATCTTGTTTGAGTTGATAGACCCAGTCGTAGTTCAGTGGCGGTATTTCCCGATTTTCTTTGGGCGATAACCCGCTCAACCACGCTTTTCGCGCGTGTACGATAAACACCGCACACCCACCTGATGCGACGGTGCCCACAAAATCCGAGAGTTCGGCATAGCTCTCCTGATGATCGATACCGATGCGGTGTTTGACAGTAACAGGCACATCGCAAGCATCGATCATGGCGTTTACGCAGTCGCGCACGAGTTCGGGTTCGGCCATTAAACACGCGCCGAAGCGCCCGTTTTGAACACGATCAGAGGGGCAGCCGCAGTTCAGATTAATTTCGTCGTAACCCCATTCGCGCCCCAGCTTCGCACATTGCGCCAGGTCACTTGGGCTGCTGCCGCCCAACTGCAGAGCAACGGGATGTTCAGTGGGGTCGTGCTCCAGGTGTCGTTTCACGTCACCGTGAATCAACGCCCCGGTGGTGACCATCTCGGTGTATAACCTTGCTTTGCGAGTCATCAGGCGCCAGAAATAGCGACAGTGTCGATCGGTCCAGTCCATGCAGGGTGCAGTGCAGAACCGCCAGGGGCTTGGCGAGTCGACAGGCATCTGTAGCGGCGCGTTGGTTGAGGGTGATTCTGACATTGCCTAAGGGTAGAGCAGTTCTGTTAATGAGTGCCAGCCAGTACACTGTGGATATTGCCTATCTGCGTTAGATGGCAATGATGGCAACGATGGAAAGGATAACGGGTTGAAGCGAGTACAGATGAGAGGTTGCCGACGGCAACCACGATACAGCTGGATTCTGAATGCCGGTGCATTTAGCTTACTGCTGTGTTGTAAGGTGGCCGCTCAGCCGGCCAGCGATGAAGCGGTCACTGAGGGTGAATCGCCAGAACTCATGACGACCACCGTTGAGCCAAAGGCTGGTTACCAGCCGCCTCGAAACTGGATTGGTCGCTACACCGATGCGAAGGCTGCGGCTTTTGCAAACTCTGATATTGTTTTCGCCCGTGCACGCACTAACGCCCCATTCTTGCCGTTTGCTTACGTCGGCGCGCGTCATTACGGTGATGCCACTTTTAATCAAGATGGCAAAGCGGACAGTCCTGCGTCCTATCAGCAAACGGGTGCCTCCGCGGTGGCCGGTATTCCATTTCTGATTAATCAAACAGACGCTTTGTTACTGGGGGCGTATCTCAATACCAGCAATTTTTCGGTTGATGTCCCGAAATCTATAGAGGATGACGATTTTCGCGTGAGGTCTACTGGGCTTGCAGCAGCGTATTTCTCTCAGGTTTCTTCGGACTGGCAACTCGCCGGGTTTGTCGCACCGATTCACCACGTTAGCGATCAGACTAACAGCGCGGATTACTGGCAGGTTATGAGTGGTGCGTTCGCGCGGTATACCCATTCCCCGAACGTGTGGTGGGCATTCGGTCTGTTCGCCGATAGCTCGCCCTTTGATGCCTATATGCTGCCGTATGTGGGTGTGTCCTGGACTATCGATCGCGAGTGGACGGTGAGTGCCATCATGCCTTGGCCCAAGGTGATCTACTCTCCGAGTGTGGACTGGTATGTGTCGCTTGGTGCCGAGATCTCCGGTGCCGGCTGGGCACGCAATACTGATACCGCGCAGGTTGGCATTGATCTCAACGCCTTTGATTTTGGGCTCGATTTTGGACGTCGCGTTTACGGCAGTCTATGGGTGGAAGCTGGAGTCGGCGTGGGTGGGCTACGCGCTCTGCAATTAGACACCAAGGGTGATGCGGACGCGCCAGAGCTCGATGTCTCGAGTAGTCCTTACTTCACACTGAACTTTACTGTACGACCCGATGAAATGTTCTGACATTGTGATTTACAGCAAAGATCACTTTGCAGCTGAGGTCGCGCAGCGGTCAGATTTGCGCATTAACAAATTTTTATCGGACGGGTCTCTTTAAGCGCTTGGAGTTAGGTATGACACAGCAGGACTTTTTGTTGTTAAAGCGCCGTCAGGTTTTGAAGGGAATGGGCGCAACTCTCGGTGTGTTGGCGTTGCGGGGATTTGATGCTCAAGCGGACGCGCCAGTGTACTTCACCCATGGCATCGCCAGTGGCGATCCGCTGCAGGACCGTGTGATTCTTTGGACACGGGTTTTACCCGATAGCGGCACGCCGGGAGTCATTCAGGGACAGTGGCAGGTTGCCGCCGATCAGCGTTTTGAGCGTATCGTCAGCGAAGGCCCGGCTGCCACGTGGCCCCTGCGGGATAACACCGTCAAAGTCGACGCCACGGGGCTGGAGCCCGGTAAGCAATATTTCTATCGCTTCGTGTTTGATGGCGTAAGCTCACCAGTTGGTCGCACGCGCACGCTGCCTGAGGGTATCGTGGATCGCTTCCGCATCGGGTTGTGTTCGTGCTCCAACTACCCCCAAGGATTTTTTAACAGCTATCGGGATATGGCGCGTTCCGACTTGGATCTGGTGATGCATGTTGGCGACTACATTTACGAATACCCCACCGATTTCTACGTCAATGAATTCGCCGTCTCAGAGCTGGGTCGCGGTGTGGTGCCAAGCCACGAGACCTTGACGCTGGAAGATTATCGACAGCGGTATGGGCTTTACCGAACCGATCCTGACCTGCAGGCAGCCCATGCGGCACATCCGTGGATAACCGTCTGGGACGACCACGAACTGGCCAATGATACTTGGCGCGCAGGAGCTCAGAACCACAATGAAGGCGATGGTGATTTTAAAACGCGCATGGCGATTGCCCGTAAGGTTTACCATGAGTGGATGCCTATCCGCACTGCTGCGCAAACCGATCAAGCACCCATTTATCGCGCATTTAAGGTCGGTGATTTGGCCGACATCATCATGCTGGATACCCGACTGCAGGGAAGGGATCGCCAAGTTAGTTTCGTGAATGATATGCCGGAGGGCATGTCGCCCGAGCGCTTTATCGGCGAGGTCCTAAACCAGCCCGAGCGGACGTTACTCGGAGCTGATCAGGAGGCCTGGTTTGCTAACCAGTTGGCAGCCAGCGCTGGCCGGGGCGCCACATGGCAGTTTGTTGGGCAGCAGGTGCTTATGGGAAAACTTTTGATCCCTGAGATTCCCAAGGCCGTGGTTGAGCAGACTGCGATTCCCCCATGGAGCCGACGTTGGATAGAGGTGGGTCAGCAACTGGCGCCCTATGGAATGCCGCTCAATCTCGACGCCTGGGATGGTTATCCGGCGGCTCGACAGCGGGCGTTTGATAGCCTGCTCAATCTGGCGGCTAACCCCGTGGTTGTGGCTGGAGACACTCACAATGCTTGGGCGTTTAATTTGGCGACCGACTCAGGTGATGCGGTTGGGATTGAGGTGGGCTGTCCGGGGATCAACAGTCCGGGTATTGAAGATTGGTTTCCAGTCCAGACGGGTTTGCTGGAGCGCGCCTTTCTAAAAAGTAGTCCCGAGTTAGTCGCCTTAGACTGCTCTCAGCGAGGTTGGGCTCAAATCACGCTAACCCCTGATGCGGTGACCAGTAGCTGGCGTTTCGTTAGTACCGTGCTGAGCAAGCAATTCAGTGTCGCTGAAACTCCGGCACTGCAATGCTCGGCAGGTGCGCGAAAGTTTTCCTAGCTGGTGTTGGACGTTAGGATTTTTCACGGGTTATTAACAGGGAACGTCGATGCACTATATTTTTGAGGTAACGGCAAAGCCGGGCTATTCGATCGATGAATATGCCAAGGGCTGGCAGCAAGCCAGTGAACATATTCAGCAAGCGCCGGGTGCGCGCGGCACCCGTTTGCATCGCAAAATTGGTGAACCCAATAAGGCGCTCGCAATCGCAACCTGGGATAGTAAGGCCAGTCGCGATGCCATGGAAGCGAAACCGTCGGATGCGGTTCGCAGTATCATAGAAGCGCAAATGCCTTTCGTGGAGATTACGTTCATCGGTGAGTTTGATGCACCAGAATGGACAGTGTTACCAGAGAACTATGAGGGGCATGATTTCGCTCATTTAGATAATTGAGCCTTAAAGGTCAGCAAAGCGACATCGGCGCCCTTGCGCTCGGTAGATACTGCTGCTCAAGGGGTTATCACGCTTTGTCACTGTTTTTAAGCTACTCGTTTTTCGGAGGTTCATGTTATGGAAGTCAGCGGTAAAGTTGCTCTTATTACAGGTTCAAGTTCGGGTGTCGGTGCAGCGCTAGCGCACCAGCTTGCTCAGGCAGGTGCCAAAGTTGTGATCAACTACAGTCGCTCCAAAGAGGGTGCAGACACCACTTGTGAGGGCATCAAACGCTGCGGTGGTGAAGCTATCGTTGTTCAGGGGGATGTTAGCAATCCCGATGACTGTCAGCGGTTAGTGGACAGCGCAGTTGAGGCCTTTGGCGCCCTGGATATTTTGGTCAACAATGCCGGCACAACCAGTTTCGTACCTCACCACGAGCTTGACCAGTTAACCGAGGAGATCTGGTTGCGTACTTTGCAGGTTAACCTTATGGGTGCTTTTTTCATGTCGCGCGCAGCGGTGCCGCATCTCAAGGCTGCGGGTGGTGGTGAAATCGTCATGACATCGAGTATCGCTGGTGTCTCCACAAATGGCAGTTCCATTGCCTACTGCGCCTCAAAGGCCGGTATGAATAGTCTTACGTGTACTTTGGCTAAGACCCTCGGATCGGATCGCATTCGCGTTAACGCTGTGTTACCCGGGCTGATCGATGGTGAGTGGGCGTTCGGTACTTGGGGCGGCGGTGACGACGACCAGTACGCGGGACTTAAAAAGATGTTTGAGGACAGAACACCGTTAGCCCACGTCGTGACACCTGAAGATGTCGCCGACGCGATCCGCTCGATCATTACCGGCTCCGATTATGTGACCGGTCAACTGATTACCATTGACTCTGGCTTTACCCTGTAAGCGGTCAGGACGCCAGAATGACGCCCGGTATGCTCGCCAGAAGCGACTGGGTGTACGCCTCTTTGGGTGCTTCGAAGATTTGTTTAGCGTCACCGCTCTCAACGATCTTGCCGTGATACATCACCAGTATCCGATCGGCGATATGGCGGATCACCGCCATATCATGGGATACGAATAACATCGTTAAACCATACTCGCGACCAAGGGCCTCAAGTAACTCAAGAATCTGCGCTTGTATGGTCACGTCCAAGGCGGAGACCGGTTCGTCGGCAACGATAAACTCGGGTTTCGTGGCAAGTGCTCGGCCTATTGCAATGCGTTGGCGCTGCCCCCCAGAGAATTCATGGGGATATTTGCGAATGAATGATCGCGCGAGGCCGACGTCATCCATTAACTTGGCGATCGCGCTATCTAGGGATTTTCGGGTGCATATTTTGTGCAGTAACAGCGGCTCGGCAAGCGTATCGTACACGGTCATCCGGGGGTTAAGGGATGCAAACGGATCCTGAAAGATCATCTGCATCCGTCTGCGGAAATCCTTCAGGGGTCGATCTTGCAGCGTTGAGACGGTCGTGCCATCGAAGACCACTTCCCCCTCAGTGACCGGCGCGAGTCTCAGAATGGCCCGCCCCAGGGTTGATTTTCCGCTCCCTGATTCCCCGACCAGTCCAAGGACTTCGCCGCGATTGATGTCGATGGAGACATCGTCGACTGCCTTAATCGGATCGCCGCCACTGGTGGGCTGAAACCACGTTCGCAGGTTGCGAACCGAGATGAGTGGCTCGGTTTTTACGGTTTGAGGCGCACGCTGTCCGGTAGGAATGGCAGCGAGCAATTTCTGGGTATAGGGGTGCTTGGCACCTTCGAATATTTCTTTCGGCGAACCGCGTTCAATGGCGTTGCCTTTCTCCATAACGACGATCTGATCGGCGATATCAGAAACCACCGCTAAATCGTGAGAGATGAACAGTACCCCAATATTGTGGTTTTTCTGCAAATCAGAAATCAATTTGAGTATCTGTGCCTGAATGGTGACATCCAGCGCAGTCGTTGGCTCATCGGCGATTAAAAGGCGCGGTTCATTGATCAGCGCCATGGCAATCATGACCCGTTGACGCATGCCGCCAGAGAACTCATGAGGATAGCTGGAAAAGCTGCGCGCGGGATTGCGAATGCCGACTTCGTCGAGTAATTCAATGGCGCGGGCTTTGGCGGCTACTTTGCTCAGGTTCTTATGCAGTAGCAGGGGCTCAATGAGTTGTGCTCCCACCGTCATAAACGGATTCAAGCTGGTCATCGGGTCCTGAAAAATCATGGCGATGTCACTGCCGCGGATTTTTCGCAACTCAGCTTCCGATAACTCGAGCAAGTTCTTGCCGTCAAAAATGGCCTCGCCGCCGTCGATTTGGCCGGGGGGCGAAGGAATCAACCCGAGCATGGCATAGCAGGATACGGACTTGCCCGAACCACTCTCGCCAATGATGGCGGTGATCTGGCGCTCCTCGACCGTAAAACTGACGCCTTTTACAGCTTGTTGAACACCATCGCGGGTGTAAAAGCTGACCTGAAGATCATTTACAGACAATAGGCTCATGGCTTAGTCCTTGGAGCTGCGAACATCGAGGGCATCCCGTAGACCATCCCCGAGAAAATTGAGTGAGAAGAGCGTAATGGTGAGAGCGAGCCCCGGGAAAATGAGTAGCCATGGATACTCCTCCATCGTCTCAGCGCCAAAACTGATGAGCAGTCCCCAGGATGTTTTTGGTGGCTGAATGCCAAGCCCGAGAAAGCTGAGAAACGCTTCAAGCAGCATGACTCCAGGAATAGTCAAGGTTGTGTAAACGATGATGGGCCCCAGCGCATTGGGAACGACATGCCGCCGTATTATTGTCGCGGGAGAGAGTCCGAGGGAGACCGCCGCTTCGACAAACTCCTGTTGGCGCAGGGATTGCACCTGCGAGCGCATAATTCGCGCCATGGTCAGCCACTCAACCGCGCCGATGGCCAAGAAGAGCAGCAGGATGTTGCGGCCGAAAACCACCATCAGCAGAACGATAAAAATCATAAAGGGCAGGGCGTACATGATGTCGACGGCGCGCATCATAAAGGCATCTAGCCGGCCGCCGACGTAACCTGCAATAGCGCCCCAGGTCACGCCGATCAGTAGCGCGACCGCTGTGGCGATAAAGCCCACCGCAAGGGAAACGCGACCGCCATACATGATCTGAGTGAGTAGGTCGCGACCGAATACGTCAGTGCCCAGCCAGTGAGCGGCAGAGGGTGGCGTTGCGCCGAGATCAAGGTTTTGCGCTTCGTAGTGGTAGGGCGCAATCCAAGGGGTCAGCAGCGAGACAACAATAAGAAAGAGCAGAATAGCCCCGCCGATGACGGCGAGTTTATTGCGCACCAGTCGATGCCACGCGTCCTGCCAGAGCGATGAGCCGGCCTCGGCCTGAGCCAGTAGGTCGACGGTTTGAGTGTCTGAGGTGGTCTGATTCATCAGGCTTTACCTCCTGTGAGTTCTGCCCGAAGTCTGGGGTTCAGCCAGGCCGCGACGATATCGCTTAAGAGATTGAAGACCACGATGAGCGTTGACAGAAACACCGTCGCGCCCAATACCATTGTGTAGTCGCGATTAAATGCTGCCTGCACGTAGAAGCGTCCGAGGCCCGGTATTTGAAAAATGGTTTCGACGACGAAAGATCCCGCCAGAAGACCCGCGAAAGCAGGGCCAAGAAATGCAACAACGGGGATCAGACCACCCCGAAGGGCGTGCTTCCAAACAACGGTGTGCTCGGCTAAACCCTTCGCGCGCGCGGTGCGGATGTAATCTTGCGACAAGATTTCTAGCATGCCCGCCCGACTGAGCCGCGCAATATACGCTGCGTAAGCAGAGCCCAGCGTGATGCTGGGGAGAATCTTGTCCCCGGGCAGCGAGCCCCAACCGGAAACCGGCAGCCACTCTAAATAGATGCCAAATACCAGCACTAAGATGGGGCCCAAGAGGAACGACGGCATGCAGATGCCAATCATCGCCAACCCCATTGGAATGTAGTCCTGCTTGGTATTGGGCTTGAGCGCCGCGATCACCCCGGCACCGACCCCAAGCACCAGTGCGATCAGCAGCGCATAGAAGCCGAGCTCTGCGGTGATGGGTAGCCCGGAGGCTAGAATCTCATTGACGCTGCGCCCCGGGTATTTGAACGATGGTCCCAAATCCCCTTGCAGCAAATCCCCAAGGTAGGCGAAATATTGCTCGTGGAGCGGCAAGTCGAGCCGGTATTGCGCTTCGAGCGCGGCGCGCACCTCGGGTAATACCGCTTTGTCCTCGTCGAAGGGGCCGCCTGGGGCTGCGCGCACAAGGAAAAACGTGGCGGTAATGACAATCAGAATGACCGGTATGGACTGCAGTATCCGGCTTATCAGAAATTTCAGCATGGGTTCGTGACCGTCCTGTTATTGCATAGCTGCCGGGAGAGTGCGACCCGGCACGAGTTTGACGTACTTCCAGTTGAGGGAATCCATCAGGTTGCCTGGCATACCTTCGACACTGGGGTGCAACAAGTATCGTGAGTTGTAGGTGTAAATCGGAATGACCGGCATTGTTTCGATCAGCCGCGTTTCGGCTTCATAAAAATAACCGTAGCGCGCGTCTCGAGTGGGTGCTTTTGGCGCTTTCTGGCTGACGAGGTCGTCATATACGGGGTCGGCAAAGCCGGTGTTGTTATTGCCCCCGCCGGTTAAGAACAGCTCAAGAAACGTGTTGGGATCGACGTAGTCTCCAATCCAACCTCGGCGAGCAACCTGAAAATCGCGGGTGTTCACTGAATCGGTATAGACCTTCCATTCCTGGTTAGAGAGCGTCACTTCAACGCCTAGATGCTTTTTCCACATCTGCTGAATGGCGACGGCGATCTTTCGGTGGGCCTCGTGGGTGTTGTAGAGAATCGAGAGCCCGGGCCAGCCTTCGCCGTTTGGATATCCCGCCTCGGCGAGCAGTGCGCGGGCGGCTTCGGGGTCGAAATCAAAGAGTCTGGGTGGTTGGTACCCGAGGGTGCCCGGGGGCACCATGCTATAGGCGGGGGTGACGATATTCTGCATCACCGTGCGGGTGAGTAGATCGCGATCGACAGCCATGGATAGCGCCTTACGAACGCGCACGTCATCGACAGGTGCTCGGTCTACGTTGACAAGGTAGTAGTAGGTGCCAATGTACGGATCTTGATTGTAGGGTGTATCGGGCATTTCTCGATACGCCGGGACCTTTTCGAGGGGCGCCTCATAGGTTCTGTGAACCTGACTGACCCGGAACATACGCTCTTCGAGAGAGAGGTTATCAATGGGGTGGTAGACGATTCCGTTTAGCGAGACCTTGTCGCGGTCCCAGTAGGTGTCGTTTTTACTGACTTTGATAAAGCGATTCATCGCCCATTCATCAAGACTGAAGGCACCGTTGCCAACAAAATTACCGGGTCGCGTCCACGGGGTGAACCTGTCGGTCATGCCGCCGAACTTAAGCAGGGTCTCGGGATGCACTGCGAATGCGGCATAGTGATCCATCAGCTGCAGGAAGTAGGGTGTCGCTGCGCCCAAGGTGACTTTGAGGGTGGTGTCATCAACTGCTTGAATACCGACTTCGGAAAAATCCGTGATCTCGCCTTTGACATACTGCTCAGCATTCAACACCGGATACAGCATGTAGGCATTGCGGTTGCCCGTTTCGGGATGTAGCGCGCGATTCCAGCTCCAAACAAAATCACCTGCGGTCACCTGTTCACCATTGGACCAGCGTGCTTCAGGATTGAGATAAAAGGTATAGACCAACCCATCTTCGCTAATGTCCCAGCGCTGTGCAACGCCCGCCTCGGGTTCGAGGGTATAGGGGTTCTTGACAACTAAACCTTCAAACAGCGAGCGGAGAATTCGGTTTTCAGGTACGCCGGTGACTACGTGAGGGTCTAGCCCTTGGGGCTCGGCGGCATTGGCAAGATGAAAAATGCCATCCCGATTGCCCGCCTCAACATTGCTTTCGCCCGTGCCACAGCCCGCTAGCGCAGTACTTAGGAGCAATACTGCAGTAGCAAACCCTTTGGCGTGAAATGCACGAATGAACATCATGATGTCAGCGCAGCGCCTCAGGTAGTTGCGCGCTGGGGTCTAATGATACGTACTTGAAATTCGTGTATTGAATGACGTTTTCAGGCATGCCCTTGACGCTAGGGTGCTGCAGGTACCGGTTGCTATACCAGTAAATCGGCAGGATAGGCATGTTATCCATGAGAATGGTTTCGGCTTCGTGCATCAGTGCATAGCGCTGATCGCGGGTCACAGCGTGTGCGGTCTCTCGAAGAATCAGGTCGTCATAGCGCTGATTGCGAAAACCAGTATCGTTCTGGCCACTGTCCCCAAGAAACATTTCCAAGAAACTCGCGGGATACAGATCGCCAATCCAGCCCATACGCGCGACCTGATACTGCTTTTGCTTCAGGGCGTCAGCGTATACCTTCCACTCCTGGTTAGTGAGCGTCACGTCGACACCCAGGTGTTTCTTCCACATCTGCTGAATGGCGACCGCGACTTTCCGGTGGGCTTCATCGGTGTTGTAGATGATTTCAAGGCCTGGCCAGTTGTCGGCGTACTTTGATTCTGCGAGGAGTGCTCGGGCGCCTTCGGGGTCAAAATACGCTTTTTTCGGGGGTTCATAGCCAGGAATGCCCCGTGGAACAAAGGCGTATGACGGGGTTACCGAGCCATGCATGATGCTGCGGGCCAGCTGCTCGCGATCAATGGCCATCGCCAGTGCCTGACGCACTTTCAGGTCATCCCCCGGCGGCTTTTCGGTATTAACCAGATACATGTACGAGCCAATATAGGGCCCGTAGTTAAACGGGGTATCGGCCATGTCGCGATACTCGGGCACCTTGTCGATTGGCAGGCTGTAGGTCTTATGCAATTGCTCGACTCTGAACATACGCTCTTCAACGTTGCCGTCATCCACAGGGTGAAAGACGATGCCGTTGAGTTTCACAGTATCGCGGTCCCAGTAGGTGTCGCTGCGACTGACGTTGATAAACCGGTTCATTTTCCAATCATCGAGTGAAAACGCGCCGTTACCGACAAAGTTGCCGGGTCTAGTCCAGGGCGTATAGCGATCGGTCATTGTGCCGAACTTGAGCAGCGTCTCGGGATGAACCGCAAAGGTCGAGGGATGGTTAAGCAGCGTCAGCAGGTGGGGGGTAGGGGCTTTAAGCTGCACCTGCAGCGTCTGGTCGTCGAGGGCGGCGATGCCGACTTCGGAGAAATCCTCAATCTCGCCCTTTAAAAACTCTTCGGCATTCAGGACCGGAAACAGCAGATACGCATTTCGGTTGCCGGTTTTCGGGTGAAGCGCCCGGTTCCAGCTCCACACATAGTCACTGGCGGTTACGGGTTCACCGTTGGACCATTTTCCCTCGGGTTGTAGTGAGAAGGTGTAGGTCTTGCCGTCTTCGCTTATGGTCCACGATGCGGCAGCGCCCGGTTCGGGCTCGAGGGTCCAAGGGTTTTGGGTAACCAATCCCTCGAGAATCGTGCGCAGAATTCGTGTGCCTTCATTGGTGGTGACCACATGGGGGTCAAGGCCCTGAGGCTCTGAGGCATTGCCAATGTGAATGATGCCATCGCGATTCCCTGAGGCCACATTGGTCTCACCAGTGCCACAGGCTGCGAGAATGAAACAAAGTACAGCGATCAGCGCAGTCGAACCGCGCAGAGTATTGATTGATGGGATCACGTCTATAAAACCAGTCGACTTAATCCTCTATCCTACCGAAATTCGCCAGCGCGCGTGACCCCCGCGGGAGGTAGGGTTTTGCAAGACCGTTGGGCAATCTGCCCTCGCTTTCGGTAGACTGCGTCGCCATATTGAACGGCTCGCAGAAATGCGCGCCACTCCCCTGATACCGACTCAGAGATCCTTGAGATGACTGTCCGAACTCGCGTTGCGCCCTCACCCACAGGTGACCCCCATGTGGGCACTGCCTACATGGCGCTGTTCAATCGCTGCTTTGCTCACGCCCATGGCGGCGAATTCATATTGCGTATTGAGGATACTGACCGGGCACGAAGCACCCCGGAAGCCGAGCAGGCTATTCTCGATTCGCTGGCCTGGTTGGGGCTGACATGGGATGAGGGCCCCGATATCGGTGGGCAATACGGTCCTTATCGACAGAGTGAACGGGGCGACATTTATGCCCAGTATGCTTGGCAGTTGGTTGAGGCCGGCCACGCCTTTGTCTGTTATCGAACGACGCAGGAATTGGATGAACTGCGTGAGGCACGCCGCGCGTCCGGTAATAGCAGTGCACTCAAGCCATCGGACTTAATGCTCTCCCCTGAGGAGCAAGCTGCACGCAAGGAGGCAGATCAGCCGTTTGTAATTCGGATGATGGTGCCCGAGGAGGAGGGTGCTTGTGTTATCGATGACATGCTGCGCGGCGAGATTGAACTGGACTGGGGCATGATCGATGCACAGATCCTGCTGAAGTCGGACGGCATGCCGACGTATCACCTTGCGAACGTGGTCGACGATCACCTGATGGCTATCACCCACGTCATTCGCGGTGAGGAGTGGATTAACTCGGCGCCCAAGCACAAGTTGCTTTATCAGTACTTTGGCTGGGATATGCCGGTGCTTTGCCACTTGCCGCTGCTGCGTAACCCCGATAAATCGAAATTGAGTAAGCGAAAAAACCCCACTAGCATTTGGTACTACCAGCGGATGGGTTTCCTGCCCGAGGCGCTGCTCAATTATCTGGGGCGCATGGGTTGGTCGATGCCCGATGAAAGCGAAAAGTTCACGCTGGCTGAAATGGAAGCCGCTTTCGATATCAGTCGGGTCTCGCTGGGCGGGCCCATTTTTGACGTGGAAAAGCTTAAATGGCTCAACGGACTTTGGATTCGCGAATCCTTAACCCCCGAAGGGTTGGCTGAACGATTGCAAGCCTGGGCATTCAACGAAGCGATGCTGATGAAGGTGTTACCCCATGCCCAGGGGCGCATGGAAGTGCTGTCGGATTTTGTGCCGCTTTCAGCCTATTTGGCGTCAGGCATGCTCGATATTGCCGAGGCCGATTTTGACGCCTTGGGTACCCCCCGAGAAGAACTTCTTCGCCGGCTGCAGTTTGTCTTGTGGCGACTCGAGGCACAGGTGGACTGGCAGCGGGATGCGCTGTTTGCAGCGCTGAAAAGCTTGGCGACAGCATTAGACCTGAAACCTAAGGAGTTGTTTGCGCCGCTGTTTCTGGCTGTTGCAGGTAGCAACGCTGCGTACTCGATGCCCGATTCGATGGCTATTCTGGGTCCTGATATGACCCGCGCGCGCTTGCGTCATGGGTTGGATGTTTTAGGCGGTGTCTCAAAGAAGGCGCTTAAGCGGCTAGAGAAAGAGTACGCGGGACTCGGCGGGCTTGAAAAAGGGGCTTGAACAGAGAGCTTCAACCGGGGGCTTGAAACAGGGCGCTTGAAAAAGGGGCTTTAGCAAGGAAGTTTGACAAAGGGGCTCGACCCCAGAGTTGCCTGAACGCAGCCATTAGGCGGGTTTTGTCATTCTTCAGAACCCGCTATCGCGTTCGAAACAAGGCGATTGCGGCGAGTATCGCGAGGGCGCTTTCGAAGGCGAGAGCACCCCAGGTATAGGCGGTAAAGTCGGAATTCACGTCGATCCCGAGAGAGCTACCACCGAGTTGAAAGTTGGAATCGAGCCCACTGAAAGCAACGCTGCCGCGGGCGACCGCGATCGTGCCAACACAGATCACTACCAGCCAGAGTCCCGGTTTTAAGTAGCCCTTGAGAAATGCTGAGGCGATTAGAATGGCGCCGAAGCTGGCCTGAAAACCACCATATACCGCAGCCATCTCCGCGTAGCCATTGTGACTGGTGATAAACAAGCCCGCGACCTCGGCAGGTAGCTCTGGGTCGATCCAGCAAAGCACGCCGTAGCCCAAAAAGATCGCGCCCGAGACTGCGAGTACAAATTGTGGGAATCTCATGGGGCGTTAAGTCTCCGGCGGGTGCAGTGGTTACTTGATACTGGCGATGAATTCATTTGACTCGGCAATCGCAGCATTCATCTCTTCGATCAGTCGACTGACGTCAGATTCGATTGCACCCAATTCACCCTGCAGCGCGCCGATGGCAGTGGCATTCAGGTTGTGCTTCAAATACAGCACGTTATCGCGCAGTGAAGCCAGCACTGGCTCCATCCGGCCCTCCGCCCGTCGCATGGCGCGGATGAGGTCGCTGTACCGTCGCTCGGTTTCTTTAAGTTTGCGCTGGCTGTCACGCTTCAATGAGGCGTTTGTGTATTCCTCCAGTTCGTCGCGCCATTCATCGAACAGGTCGTCGGCGACGTCCTCGATCGCATCAATACGCCCGGATACTTCGTCTGCGGCATCGGCACTGGCTTCGTACTCGTCGCTCAGATCTTCGTAGACGTCCTGCAACTCACCACCGTCAAAATTGATCAAGGCGCTATATTGCTCGAGGGCCGAAGCGAATTGCTCCTGCGCATCCTCTTGAGAATCCCGCGCGTCCTCCACACGATCAACCAAAATGTCCCGTTTCTCTAACCCAACTGTCTCCATCGCGGAGTAGTAGGTGGATTCACAGCCCGCTATTAATAGTGACAGGCCCGCGGCCGCGACTATGCGCAGCATCAGGCTGAACCCGACTTAAAGCGTGCGGCGTCGATAATGGCCCACACGTGGAAAATAAACCCGGGCAGGGCCATGAAAAATAAAATGGCTGTAGCGGCCAGTGCATAGCAGGCGCTGGTTGCAATGAAGAACAGCAGGGCGCCAAGGATGCGTCCTTGAACCAACTGCCCGAGTCCGGGAATGAAAAAACTACAAATAGCAGCGAGTACGTTCCCGCCTGAACCTTGTCCAGCCACGATGATTTTCCTGTGTAAATGATGTCAACCGCGAAACTAGTACAGCTAGCCCCTTAGCTCAAGGCGAAAGATCGCTTTTGATGACTGTTCCAGAGGTTGACAGTCGTCCCCTCTGTGCATAGGATTCGCACCCTTCGCCGATTCCGGTGATGTCTATTGGGGGCCATAGCTCAGCTGGGAGAGCGCAACACTGGCAGTGTTGAGGTCGGGAGTTCGATCCTCCCTGGCTCCACCAACCCCTTACGCCACGGGGGTTGCAAGCGATGCAACACAACTTAACAGTGTTGTGTGCACGGAGTGTCGCTACGAAAAAGTTTCAACCTGTGGATTTGTCCGGCGTGATTGAGCAGCGTCGAGACGTCTTAGCCCTTACCTTTCCCGAACTTCTTGATTTCTATGGCACCGCTCGGCCGGGAAAACGCCCGGACCTATGTGCGTCTCGTATGCGTAAATGGCGGGCACAGTTTAGGTTGGTATCCGCTTGGAGTTTCACACCCTCGCATATCGCTGCCATGCTGGGTTCTAGCGCGTTATTTCCCCACTTCAGTCGGAGCGCGCATGCTGGAATGCCACACGACGGGTGCCAGGCTGCTATTTAAGCACGTTTCCACCGTTGGTTAGCCCCGACAGACTACAAATCGAAGGATGTCACGAAGTCCACGAACCTCGAGAGATTAGGTCGTTTCATGTCCCTCTCTGGATACACGAGGTGAATCGGGCGCTCTTGTAATCGATAGCTGGGGAGCACGAACTCAAGCCTTTTATCTAAGGTTCCATAGTCATTATCGACGTGGTTGAGGACTGCTATACCTGCACCTTCAATAGCCATTTGAATCAACAGGTCGTTGTCATTGATCGTAACTGCGGCGTTCGGCGTGATTCGGTAGTCTTTTTTTCGACGTGTAAAGTGCCATTCGGTAGTCGTTGGCGTGGCAAGGCAGCGGTGGTTGTTCAAATCCGCGGGTACCTTTGGTGATCCATGTTGGCTGAGATACTTGGGCGATGCCACGAGTGAGCGTTTAACAGTGAAGAGCTGCCTTGCGATGAGTTCGGAGTCATTAAGCGGCCCCGCTCTGAACGCAATGTCGATCTGGTTACTGACAATGTCTAGCCAGGAGTTAGAACATGTGACGATCAGACGGATGTTGGGGAAGCTGTTAGAAAATCCCTGTAGCAACTGAGGAATTACACTGCCTGAAAAACCATACGGCATGCTTATGCGCAGGATGCCGGTCGGCTCGGTTTTCTCTCCCATGAGCTTTTCGACCGCGGCATCGGCTGCATCCCTAGCAGGTGAGCAGTTCTCGTAAAAAGCTTCTCCAGCTGAGGACAGCTGAATGCTTCGGGTTGTCCTAAATAACAGCCTAGTACCCAATTGCCGCTCTAGTTTCTTCAATCGCTCGCTCACAGTGGATTTTGGAAGATCTAGTGACTCTGCCGCGGCTGTTATGGAACCTCTCTCAACAATCTCCACAAAAATCATTAAGTCGTTGTAGATCACAATTGTTCGCTCAATGGGAAAGTATATTCAGATTGTCCGACTAATTTTAATAGGTCAACCTGATTAGTCTTGGTCCGATGTGAAGTACAGGGCAGATCCAATGAAATTCTGGACGGCAGCGACACCAAATGGATGGAAGGTCAGCATCATGCTGGAAGAACTTCTTGAGCAGGGTGTGGGAATCCCGAAATTCGAAGTCACAACTGTCAATCTTGGCGCTGGTGAACAGTTCTCAGAAGAATTCATCGCTATTTGTCCAAACAGCCGAATTCCGGCTTTGCAGGACGGAGATGTATCTCTAATGGAGAGTTGCGCCATATTGCAATACTTGGGAGAGACTTATCCTTCGAGTCTTTTGCCAACAGATGACATGCGGTGGGAAGTACTTCAATGGCTCTACTGGCAGGCAGCGAACGTGGGTCCAGTATTTGGTAACAAGCTGAGCTACACGCGTTACCTCACTAACGTACCTGAGGTGCAGCGGGAGCATCCTTTAGAGCGTTTTGGTAATGAGGCCCAACGATTGTTGCGGGTGCTGAATCGTCAATTGGCTAGCCGTGATTATGTCTGTGCTGATCGATACACGATCGCTGACATCGCGCTCTATCCGTGGGTGAGAGGTTGGAAGTGGAGCAAGATTGACGTCACACCACACGCCAATGTTCTGGCTTGGATCGAGCGAATTCGGCGACGGCCGGCGGTAGAAAGAGGCTTGCAGTACGGCGTACCGAAAGAAGAAGTCGATCAATGGTCAGAAGATCGAAAACAATCATATGCCCGGCTTGGTGAGTCAATCGCTAGTCCAACCTCCTAATCCAACGCACGACAGTAGCGATTGTTAAGTTTGTGATCGGAGCCCGATCAGTCTTCGAGAGTTGAGCACGCTATGAAACAAGCACAGGCAGTGTTTCCTGAAGGACAGCAATCGAGGTTTGAGAGGTTGGAGTGTTCCGCGGCAGTTCAATGCGGTGATTTCCTATTGGTTTCTGGACAAGTTGGCCTCAAGCCCGATGGAACTGTCGAAGAACACCCCAGAAAACAGATCATTCTCGTTTTTGAAAAATTTCGTTCCTTGCTTATTGCGGTGAACTTGGATTTTTTTGATGTTGTCGAAATCCGGAGCTTCCACGTGCGCCTCGAAGAGTATGTGGAAGCCTACCTAGCGGGTATGAGGCGTCATTTCCCGGATCCACCGTCCCCATCATACACCGGCCTGATCGAAGTAAGTTGTCAGGGGGTGCTTGGTCTGATTGTGGAAGTAGCGGTCACAGCATACACAGGTGCCCGCTCGCGATGACGGCGTGGTTAGATCGTTTTGGCACGTGCTCTGCGGGTGGATGGCACCAATTCGAAAGTGTCTTTCCGCCGTTATCGATAGCTTGAATAAATACGACTCCAGCGTGTCTCGCGCGCAGCCGGATTAATCCAAAAATCAAGAGTAGACGAGTTTCATATGAGTATATCTGTTGAGTGGTTTGAGAGCGTAGCCAAGGTTTCTATGGATGACGGCAAGGTGAACGCCATGACGGGTGAGCTGTTTGGCGAGCTCGATTCGGTGTTTGATGAGGCTAAAGCGAAAGCCAGGGCGGTTGTCTTGGCCGGGCGTCCCGGCTGCTTTTCTGCAGGATTCAACATCAAGATTCTTCAGGGCGAAGATGAGGATGCCAGGGAAAGCTTGATCTCAGGCGGGGCTAAGCTCGCTCACAGGCTATTTACCTTCCCAGTCCCTCTTGTGATGGCAGTCACTGGTCATGCCTTCGCCCTTGGAGCGGTTTGGCTTCTTTGCGGAGATCGACGAATAGGCGAGCGGGGAGAATATCAATATGGATTGAATGAAACAGTACTTGGAGAAGTGCTACCACCTTTTGGCTATGAGCCAGCATTGATGAGGGTTCCCCAGGAACATCAAATGGAAGCGTTGGTGTTCTCGAAAATCTACGACCCCAATGGAGCTCAAAGCGCTGGCTATCTCGATGAGGTCGTCGAAGCGGGTAGTTCAGTTGATGCGAGCCTTGCATACGCAGCGCGACTGGCGGAGCTGCCTACTGATGCGTATTTCGGTAACAAAATGGCTGTCAGGAGCGCCGCCGCCGAACGAATGCGTTTATCCCTAGGGCAAACAAGTCTTAAGCCCGTAGCCCGACAAGCCCAATAAGACCAAAAGAAGAGAAGCTGAATATGAAAACGAGAATTACTGAGTTGTTTGGTATTGAGCATCCGATCATGCAGGGTGGAATGCACTACGTCGGCTTTGCTGAACTGGCGGCCGCCGTGTCAAATGCTGGCGGTATCGGAACTATCACTGGTCTTACCCAGAAAACTCCTGCGGATCTTGCGAATTGGCTTTTCGGTTTACGACCGGGAGTTTGCCGAGTCTGGGCAATCTGTTGCAGTCATTGAGCCAGGGGTGTCATCGGGGGATCCAAGTATAGAAAACTCGACAGATGCGATGCCCACCCAGTCTCCCGTTGCCCGGCTTCAAGCGGTCTCGAAGGCATTGGAAGGTCAGTTGGCTAATTGGCAGGGGGGGTGAGTACGGCTAGCACAGCGGATGCCATTGCGCGCATGGAGCGTCAATTGTCCTGGCTCGACGTACAGCTTCAGCAGCAGCCAGATGATTTTACGCTGTGGGCCGAACGCGTCGCCTTGCTGAGTGAAATGAACCAAACCTATGCGCGTACTGATTGGCGGACAGACCTCATGCTGGCCACTTATTGAGTGGTGTTTTCACATCACGATGAACACTAGAGATTGCTGCACTGGAGTGACATTAAATGAGGATGGAATCGATGAATGAATACCAAGGATGGATGACCCAAGAGGGCCAAGGGACTGGCCCGGTGGCAAGAGCGTGGGCGACATCGCTATGTTGTGTTGCGCTTTTCTGGGGACTGCCGGTTTTTGCGCAGGAAGATTCAGTTTCAGTGCCTGTCGCGGAATGCGCATCGGACGACGCTGGTGAGGTTGCTGCCTGTGAGCAGCGGGAAGCGGCTATGTTGGAACTTAGCGAAGCGCGTCGTGAGTTGGCAGAAGCCGCCAAGAATCTTGCTCGAATCGAGCGCACTCTCGTTAAAGACGCCGTGCGTATACGGGCGCAAGAGGCTGCTCGGGTCGCCGCGCATGAGCGGGTCATCGTGCATCGTGATCAACAGGGTGAAATAGAGCGTCGCATCATTATCCGCCACGACGGCGGGACATCCGACGAGGAAATTGAATGGGTGATGGATGATGATAGTACGCACAAGCCAGCTAAGCCCATGCTACCTCAATCACCGAAACCGCCGGTACCCCGGCTGGGCATTATGCTCGGCAATGTGGGCGAGGGTAACGTCGTTATGGGGCTCACCAAGGGTGGCGGCGCGGAAAGTGCTGGCCTCGCTGCAGGCGATCAATTGATATCCGTTAACGACATGGCGCTCTCAACGGATGTATCCGTAACCGATGCGCTTCACGGGGTAGCGCCCGGTGAGGTCGTGCCGGTCGTCGTGCTTCGCGATGCCGAAGAAGTGACCATTGACGTCGTGACCAGTGATCCAGCGACGCTGGCGGGTCATGGGGAGAACGTTTTTGCGTTTCATATTGAGGACATTGACGGCGGCGCGATGGCGATTGAAATAGCAGGCCTGGAAGACGAGCTGGCAAACATCGAACGGGAATTTATATTCACAATGCAGCCAGAGATCGAGCGCCAGGCGGTAATGCAACTGCCGGGACTTTACGCACTGGGTGATCGCTCGGAACTGACGGCCAACCATCCTGGGCTGGAGCAGTATTTCGGCACCGGAGAAGGTGTCATTGTACTGCGCATTGATGCTGATAACGAACTTGGTCTTGCGGACGGTGATGTCATCATGGAAGTTGATGATACCGCGGTTGCTCGGCCCACTGATGTGGCGCGTCAACTACTAAGCAAGGAGCAGGGGAGTGCGATCGAACTCCTTGTTATGCGCGAAGGCAATGCCGAGCGTATCAGCGGAATGATTCCTGAAAAGGCATTGCCGTAACGGTCGTCGATGGTTGTCTTCTAACGGTGTTCCCGCCGGGGCTTTTGAGACCGGTATGGGTTCAACCTACGTCGGCCTCCAGTTGATTCGCCAGATCCAGAAAGTCGGTGGCAATGTATGTCCAGTTGCCCTCGGGATGAACTTCGGCTGCGGCGTGATAACTCACACCCGGTTCGGGTTGAGCCGGCTTTACAGCGCCGCCAAATTCCTCGGGTCGCGCCACAAAGGCCGTCTGCATCCCATGCCCCGCTGCGTAGGCCAGATCAACCTGATGCGCGGCGACCATGCAGACCTGCTCGGGTGCCAGATCTAATGCTGCGACTGACTGGAGGTAGGTAGTTGGATGGGGTTTGTAATAACCCGATAGCGACGCGCCTAGAATGATGTCCCAGGGCAGTCGTGCGTAGCGCGACAGCCACACCATGTCAGCAAAGTTGCCGTTGGATAACGGCGCAATCACCGCATGAGCTTTGATGCGCATCAGTCCCTCAACGGTGTCGGGCCAGGGATCAAGGGCATTCCAAATCCTGTTAAGTGCCGTTAACTCGTCATCCGTGGCATCTAACCCTAGGTGATTTTTTATCACCTGCTTTAGGTTATTGCGGTTGATGGTGCTGAGCGGCAAGAAAGGCTGCTCCTCAAAGGCTTGGGTGGCGGTACTGATCAGGTAGGCAGTTCTCCAGTCAATCGCCATGTCGCCAGGGTTGCAGTCAATTCCCTTCTGCGCTGCAAATTCACCCAGAACACGCCTCATCGGGCCATAGAAATCGCACACGGTGCCGTAGGTGTCGAATAGCACAGCCGTGATTGGAGTCGCGCCACGCTTGGGGCTGCGGCTAGCTTGGGGGGTGATGGTTGGTCCGGTCATTGGGGCGCTCGCTCTTAAACACAGTGAAGAGATTTATTTTTCATCATTACCGATCGTAGCTCGTCTGTCTGGCAGACATGTAGCAAACTAGAGCTTGCGCGGTGTATGTCCGCAAGGTGTATCGATGGAGAATACATTTCATGTCAACTAACCCAATCCTTATCCCGCTGGTAGCCATCATAGGCGGCATTAGTTTCGCCGCGTTCATGCGCTGGCTTAGCTACAAGGAAAAGACCGCCGATCATGGCGAGTCACAAAGCGAGATGCACGCAGAGCTAGACGCGCTTAAAGAACGCGTGGCAGCGCTGGAGACAATCGTAACGGATGGTCGTGAAAATCTGCGTAAACAGATCGATGACCTGTGATGACTGACTGAACGATCACACTGCACCGTGCGTTTAAGAAAGGTCTATGCCGTAAGGTTTTAGAATCTCAAGAGGAATCAGCTGCAGCGTTTTGATGTTGGTGCGGCGCAAGTGCACCTTGGGAGCGCGACCCGCTTTATGTGCATCTAGCCATCGCGTAGCGCAGAGGCACCACCGATCGCCTTCCTTAAGCCCTGGAAAGTCCATTTCCGGGCGCGGTGTGATCAAATCGTTGCCAGCCCATGCTGAAAACTCCAGAAAGTTCTGCGTAACCGCCGCGCAGACTGTGTGAGTGCCGACATCCATGGGGCCCGTTTGACAAAAGCCGTTGCGAAAATATCCGGTCATTGGGCTAGTGCAGCAAAGTTCTAGGCTCTCGCCGAATACGTTGAGCTGAGGGCTCCCCGCAAACTGATTCATATGGCTTTCTCCTGCTAACAGCTCGGTCACCACCGAGCCAATGGTATTCATAGGTCGGTCAGTGTGACTTCATTGGGCATCGCTGACCAGTAGCGTTGCGGCCCACCTCACGCCTCTAGCGCACCTTGCTAAGCAACCTTTGTGCTGGAAAAGTTCATCACACCGTTTCGGTTGGGGCTAGTAAAACCGTGGTGTTGCGCCGAGGATGGCCAAAGCGGTCGATCTGTAGCAATCTTCGTTGACTGATGCCGGTACATTGAAGGAGCAAAATCAAATGAGTGATGTCACTGCGGGGCGTATCAGTGCCCTATACCGTTACCCTGTGAAATCAATGATGGGTGAGACCCTCTCGGAGGGGCTGTTTAGTCATCAAGGATTGGAGGGCGATCGAAGTTGGGCGGTGCGTGATGAAAAGCGCGGTGGTATCCGTGGTGGGAAGAAGCTGCCACAGTTGATGACGCTACGTGCTGAATCCCATGAAAGTGCACCGCAGATTGTTGCTCCTAACGGAGAGTCTCGCATGGCATCTGCGCCGGAGATAAATGACTGGCTCAGTGCAGTGCTCGATCATCCCGTTAGCCTCTGGCCATTGCTGCCCCCCGAGCAGCTTGAGCACTATCGTCGAGGAGCGCCGGATCATGAGGATTTTGAAGCAGAACTGCGTGCGGTATTTGGCCGGCTGCCTGATGAACCCTTGCCTGATCTGTCACTGTTTGCGGAGGTGATCGAGTTCGAGTCGCCCCCCGGAACCTATTTCGATGCGTTTCCTGTGCATCTCTTGAGCCAGCAGTCATTGGATACGATGGCCAAGCGCAGTCCCGAGTCAGTCATCGATGTGCGTCGGTTCCGGCCCAATATTTTGCTCGATATGCCCGCGGCTGAAACGCCGTTTCCTGAGCTGTCGCTGATTGGGAAAACCATTAGGTTCGGTGAGGCCGAATTTGAGATTGTGGGTGATTGCCCTCGTTGTTCAATGACGACGCGAGGGTTTGCTGAGCTGCCAGAAGACCCCGGCGTGATGCGTAAGTTGGTGCATGAGGCTAATGGCAGTCTGGGAATTTATGCCAAGGTGACGCGGGAAGGACGAGTGGCCTCGGGCGATGCCCTTGAGCTAGTTGGTTAATGCATTGTCCGTAGGTTGTTAAATGCTTCGAGGGAGCCTTCTTCCGTTACTTGCCATGCATTGCCGTGATCGTCATCAGTCATCACAACAGTCGGTGACTGAAACCGTGGGCGACGGATGAATGCCAGTTCCCAACCAAATTTACTGCACTTTTTAATGAGGATTTTTTGTTCGTCGTTGAGCAGCGCCTCAAACCCAAACGGTACCGGAGGCTGACGGCCGCGTTTCTCTTGGCTTAGCTCACTGTGGTGGCTGACATCCATGGGCGGTAGCTCCTTTTTGCGAAGAACTTATTAGATACTATAGGGCAGGTAACTAGTAACGAGCTAAGTTTTTAACCGCATTTTGGTTAGGGTTTTTATGTCGAAAAGTAGTAATCAAAAATCACCAGTAATCGTATTGCTATGCCTTGTGTATGCGCTGTCAGGTTGCGGTGGCGGTGGCGGTGGCGGTGGTTCAAGTCCTGGGCAAGGGACGGGCGGGTCCGTGACACCGAATCCTCCGGTGGCCGATAGCTGCGGTGTTGAGGCACAAAAGGCGTTCGTCTCTGATGTCGCCAATGAATGGTACCTCTGGTATGACGAGCTGGCTGCTGCCGATGCGAGTAGTTATGACAGCGCAAACGCGTTTCTGCGCGCACTGACCGCGCCGCTGGCAACCGATGCCCGCGATCCCGGTTTCTCCTATGTGACCACTCGAACCGAGGATGAAGCGGGTTTCACGAGCGGTGCATTCGTCGGCTTTGGGTTTCGTTTTAATGTCACGGCAAGCAATCAGTTTTACTTTGTCGATGTTTTTGAAGGCAGCCCTGCGGGAGATGCCGACCTCGATCGCGGCGACGAGGTCATTGCGATTGATGTTGGATCCGGTTTTGAAACCCTCGACGAATTGGCGGCGCGGGGCGCAACGTCCGCCGAGCTTTTCGGCGCCAGCGAAGCGGGTGTAGAGCGAGGGTTCCGCGTGTTGAGCGGCAACGAAACCCGCGACGTGGTCCTTAGCAAGCGCGAACTGGACACGCCGCCGCTCGTTGGCGAGCCACTTTTGCTTGCCCGCGATGGTCTAAGTCCTGTGGGCTATCTCAACTTGCGCAGCTTCACACTGTCGGCCAGCGCACCGTTCGCAGAGGCAACCCAGCAGTTTCGTGATGCGGGCGTCACGGATCTCGTTATAGACCTGCGGTATAACGGTGGCGGATTACTCGAGGTGACAGAACGCGTTCTTAATCTACTGGGCGGTGATATCGCAGGGGGCGCCGCGAGTTTCCG
>CBFHHJ010000008.1:25093-27288 GCA_965655505.1 Luminiphilus sp. | reverse complement strand
AAGGGCTGGGGATTCCGGTGATATATGTTTCCCATGACCTTGATGAGCTGGCCACGCTGTCTGATCAGTTAATGGTGGTGCGGGCAGGGCAGATTGTCTCTCGGGGTCCGACCCGAGAAATGATGTCGCGGTTGGACATTCGCGAGTTATCGGGTCGTTATCAGGCGGGATCTGTGATTGACGCTGATGTCATCGGCCACGATGACGCCTATCAGTTATCCACTTTGTCCTTTGAAGAGCAGCTGTTGTCGGTTCCTCGTTTAGCGGCTGAACCGGGCACGAAGGTCACCCTGCGTATTCATGCAAGGGATGCGGCGCTTGCGGTTGAAAGGCCACAGAATATCTCGATCCGAAATATCGTGTTTGGCACGGTGAATACGATCAATGCCGAGCCAAACAGTCCTGATGCTGATGTCATTGTAGCTGTCGGTGAGTCTCTGTTACGGGTGCGAGTCACGCGGGCGTCGATTGATGACCTTGGCATATACGAGGGTCAGGCACTTTATGTGTTAATCAAAACCGCTTCGGTGGAATCGAGTACGTAGCCAATTTTCTGACTAGTCAGTTATCTGATTACACGCTTATATGGTTAGCCGCTGGGTTAACCAGTGACTCAGTCAACTAGCCTCTGAGTCAATCAGTCAGTCGCGGACAGACTCTGATACTTTGTTGTTGCTATGCTGAAGCGCCAAGCCCGCCAGAATCAGTGCTAGACCTGCGAGC
Source organism: Luminiphilus sp. (assembly GCA_965655505.1). Taxonomy (GTDB): domain Bacteria; phylum Pseudomonadota; class Gammaproteobacteria; order Pseudomonadales; family Halieaceae; genus Luminiphilus. Next base: position 26,565 of record CBFHHJ010000008.1, on the reverse strand, counting down.
GTGCTGCGCATAATGGGCTCTCCCAATACGAGCCATATCAGGCACAAAGAAATCGGCGGCGATAAGAAAATCAGCGTCGAGATATTTACCGTTCGTTGCGTCAGCTGCATCGCAGTTAACCAGAGAATAAAGCTGATGCCCATTTCAAACACACCCACATAAACCCCGCCAAGCAATCCTTCGGCCGCATGGATATTCAGGCTGCCTGATGCTGTCGCAATGATAAGAATCAACGGCGTCGCCGCGGAAAAATTGAGAAACAAACCCAGTATCGGCTCTACTTTTAAATGGGTGTTCAGTATCCAACACAATGCCCACACCAGCGTACTAGCGAGGGCGAGGATCACACCGGTAGGGCTAGCAAAGGCGACATCAAGGAGGTTCCCTCGCGTTGCAATGACATACACGCCGCAGTAGCTGACAGCCGCCGCCGCGAGTTCTCGACCTGTCAGGCGGTGCTTTAACAGCGGCGCGGCGAGCAGTGGCAGGGTGAGTGCCCACGTGTAATTGAGCGCCATTGCCTCTTGAGCCGGAAGCCGATCGTAGGCCGCAAACAGTAAAAAATAATACAGCGCAGGATTCAGCACGCCGATGGCAAGCCCTAGCCTGATCTGCCCGCTTTTAAGAGCTGCTAGTTCGCTCCAGCGCCGACGAAGCGTTATCAGCAATGCGAACACCACCCACGACGTGCTGGCTGCAATGGCGAGGAGGCCGGTAGGCGAAAGGTATTCAAGGGAAAATTTGAACGCCGTTGCGACCGTACTCCAGAGCGCAACGGCACCTAGTCCATAGAGCAGGGCCTGGTGTTCGTTTTTAATCATAGAGACCTCGTCGCTATGGGCTCTGGAAGACATCGATATCGCGCGCACAACCCTCAAGTAAGTGAGGCCGCAAAGCGGCGCACGATCTCTTGGGAAAGTGCAGGGAGAGTAGTGAAATCTTGCACTCAACTATCCCGTCCTGCGACTATACTGTACCGCCAACGCACCTCACGGTCATATCCTGTCCTCCTTGGGAAGCAGCGCGACATGTCGGAAGCAATTGCCAATCGAAGTTACGAATCATCGAGCGTTCATTCAGGTTCAGCGCTGCTCACAGATGAGTCCTTCCTTAGCGACTTGCGTAATAAAATGCTGTCCTTCGCCCGCCTGCAGTTGCGCGATGACGCCATGGCAGAGGATGTCGTTCAAGAAGCGTTTTCGGGCGCGTTGGTATCGGTGGCACGCTTCGAGCGGCGTGCTGCACTGAACACTTGGGTGTTCGCGATTTTAAAGAACAAGATTGCCGACAGTTTGCGAAAAGCTGCCCGCTATGTCGATGCGGACGCTATCTCAGGCGAGTCATCGGGTGATGGCTTACTCGGGCATTTGTTCGACCAAAGCGGACACTGGCACGATGACACCGTTCCTCGCGGTTGGGCCAAACCTGATGATGCCTGTGGCAACGGTCAGTTCTGGCGAGTCTTTGATGTC
>CBFHHJ010000008.1:21414-24994 GCA_965655505.1 Luminiphilus sp. | reverse complement strand
TGTCTTGAAAACCTGCCACCGGAACACGCTCGCTTGTTTATGATGCGCGAAATGCTGGATCTTGAAACCAAGGAAATTCTTGCAGCAACCGGTGTCAGCCAATCAAATCTAAACGTCTCTTTGTATCGAGCGCGCATGCGACTCAGAGAGTGCCTGTCTAATCGCTGGTTCGAAACGGATGGGGGTCACTGAGATGTTGAGCTGTCAGCGTGCTACCGAGCTTTTGTCCCAAGCGCAGGAAGAGCCTTTGAGCTGGTCAACGCGCCTGAGCTTAAAGTTCCACGTGTCGATGTGCTCGGGTTGTCGTCAGTTTGGTCGGCAGATGATCGACCTGAGGTCTTTTGCCAAACAGTACAGCCAGCAGGATGACTCGTCTGAAGCGGATGAGCGTGACCCCAAGTAACCAATTAACCAAGTAACCCTCATCGATTCGTCGTTGAATTAGTGGTGCAATGTAAGCTTCGCTAGGGGTAGAGCTCAAGAAAAAGCCGCCCACTGGGCGGCGTCATCGAAAAGCGGGGCGTCATTCAAAAGCATGACTTCATCGAAAGCGCGGCTTCAGAATTTGTACCCGATATTGAGTTGATAAACCCACGGGTCGATATCGATGTTGTCGACCGTGATGACGGACCCGAGATCGGGGTTGGTTATGTTCGCCTTGGTGCTGATATCGACCCAGCGAATCGTGGCATTCATGTGCCAACTCTCATTGAGTTCGTAGTCGAACCCCGCGGTAAGGGCGAGTCCCAGCGAATCGTCCAAATCCATATCGAGCGGCACTGGCCTTGCTGCACCGGCCAATTCACCCGTAAGCGCCTCTAGTTCAGAGCTGACCTCTTCATCAAAGAAGATCGTGTAGTTTATGCCCGCGCCCAGATAGGGCTTCACTTGCTCGGAAGAACCCATGAAATACCACACCGCAGAGAGCGTGGGCGGCAAATGTGTTGTCTCACCGACAGGCGGGTTGCCACGACCAATGGGGGTAAGGTCTGCGGTGATGTCGTGGGTAAATGGCGTAGACGCCAGCAGTTCAACACCGAAGCTGTCGCTCAACATATACGTGAGTGTTAGACCTAGCTGCGTGTTGTCGTCTACCTCGACGCTTGTACCGTCGATGGGCCCAATATCGAGTGCTGGAATGGCGATGGCATCGCTATCGGAGTCGGGGGATACAATCGCGAAGCCACCGCGGACAAAAAAGTCGCCGGGCTCGTACGCCACAGCTTGTGTGGCAGTCATTGCGGTAGTTGCAAGTGCGATGGCAGTTAGAACGTGTTTCATGTGCGTTGTCCTTAGCTTGAGTGGATTGGCGGTGAAGGGCGCTCGCGTTTCGGGATGACCGCTCCTTACCGACATTAAACGATTATACGATATTGTCCTTATTAAAAGTAGGGTTATTTGCGATCTCTCAGCGCATCTTAATACGGCCGATAATCGACCGATTGCGAGGAATAGCTTGCTCCAAGTGATTCTTAAATGGCTTTTTAAAAATAAATTGAAAAATGGTGTAACAAATCACAGAGTGGTGCGACTAAAGGTTAAAGAACGGGTGCAGCGTCACCCACTGACATTACGTCATCCAAGTTGTTACATACCTTGAAAAACCTAGGAGAGCACCATGAGCAAATACAACCTAACTATGAAGACAGCGGCATCATCAGCGGCTTTGACACTCGCTCTGGCGGGTTTATCCGGCGCCGTATCAGCAACCGAAAACCCCTTTGGCGCAACCACGTTAGACCATGGCTACAAGGTCGCGAGTCATCACAAAGGTGGCGAGCACAAGTGCGGTGAAGGTAAGTGCGGCGAAGCTAAAGGCGAAGAAGGTAAGTGTGGCGAAGCCAAGTGCGGTGAAGGCATGGAAAAAGCCAAAGAAGGCAAATGTGGTGAAGCCAAGTGTGGCGAAGCCAAGGGCGCTGAGGGCAAGTGCGGCGAGGCCAAGTGCGGCGAAGGTATGGAAAAAGCCAAAGAAGGCAAATGCGGTGAAGGTAAGTGTGGTGGCGCTGCCTAATCACTGAGTTGATGTCGGGACCCCCCTAGGGGTCCCGTTTTACTACTGCCAACTGATTGGCTTGGAGTCGACACATGAGTCTCCTCAGAGACGCAGCGACGAGTGGTTTAGGGCTGCGACGAGGCCTTGTCACCGAGTGGCGTAAGTTTGAGTCCGAGGACTTTCGAGGGTTACGCAAGCCTGATTTCATAGAGATCACCCCCGAAAACTGGATGGATATGGGCGGCAAGTTTGCCCGCGATCTGGCTTTTTTTACCGAGCGGTATCCGGTTGTTGCCCATGGGTTGTCATTATCGATTGGGGGCCCAGACGATCTAGATCTCGATTTTGTTGATCGGTTGGGACGTTTTCTTGATCAGCACGGAGTGCTGATCTTCAGCGAGCATTTGAGTTACTGCACGGACGGCGGGCATCTGTACGACCTAATGCCGATTCCGTTTACCCAGGCTGCGGTCGATCGGGTAAGTGAGCGGGTTTCGATTGTCCAAGATCGACTGAAGCGTCGATTGGCCCTCGAGAACGTGTCTTATTACGCGGCTCCCGGCCAGGAAATGTCAGAGCTCGAATTTATCAATGGGGTGATTCAGCAAGCCGATTGTGATCTGTTGCTGGATGTGAACAACGTCTGGGTTAACAGTGTGAATCACGGCTACGACCCGCACACCTTTATCAAAGGATTGCCCGCTGACCGAGTGGCATACCAGCATGTCGCAGGGCACTTTGTGCAGTCCGAAGATTTGATTATCGACACCCATGGGGCAGACGTTTCCGAGCCGGTATGGGATTTGTTAACGCTTGCCGGCAAGCACGTTGGCCCTCGGCCAACTTTGCTTGAGCGGGATTTCAATCTCCCGCCAATGGGTCAGCTGTTAGCAGAGCTAGAGAATGTTTCTCGACTGACGCTTAAGTCTGAGATCGATCCCGTCCCCCAAAGCATCGGCGGGTGACTTGATGAACGAGCATCAACTTATCGAATTGCAGACCCAGTTTGCGGGTGCGATCCGCGATCAAAAAGGTATTACAGCCCCATCGGACGTGCCCGATGAGCGGATGGCGGTCTATCGCGAATTGTTTTTCGGCAATGTGCGCTCGGGGCTCGAAAGCGTGTTTCCTGTTGCCGTGGAGATTTTGGATCAAGACACTTGGCTAGCACTCGTCGGCCTGTTTTGGCGAGATCATCAGAGCACGACACCTGAGTACCCCCGTTTAGCGCGAGAGTTCCTCGCATGGTTTGAGACGTCTGAGCTGGATGGCCAGGGCGGCGGGAATGACGCGGGTGTTGACATCCCACCATGGCTTTTTGAGTTAATGGTCTGGGAGCACGCCGAGCTAGAAGTCATGCTTGAGCTTGACGATCAGCCCAGTGACCGACCAGAGGCGCTGGCCTCCCGTGACGTGATGAGTACCGTGCCGCGATTGACGCGGTCACTGCGGGTTTTTGCGTTTGAATTTCCTGTTCATCGCATCTCGGCTGAGTACCTGCCCACCGGGTTCGAGCCGACGTTTCTGGCAAGTTATCGCACGCCCCAAGATCAGGTTGATTTTATTGAGCTCACGGCGCCGAGTGCG
>CBFHHJ010000008.1:20365-21297 GCA_965655505.1 Luminiphilus sp. | reverse complement strand
TTACAGGATCTGCTGGCACGCCAGATCATCATTCGTTTAGATAATAATTAAGAGGTCTTATGAAAGCGTTATTACAACGTGGGCAGGGTTTGTTAGATAGTACGCGCGGCTTAGACTTTCTCGGCCCCCTGGCGCTACGACTCTACCTTGTGCCGGTTTTCTGGATGGCAGGCATGAGCAAGTTGTCTGATATCGAATCCACCGCAGCGTGGTTTGGCAATCCAGATTGGGGGCTTGGGCTACCTGCTCCCATGTTGCTGGCATGGGCCGCAGCACTTACCGAGGTCGTGGGTGCGGTAGCGCTGTTGCTCGGGTTTGGCGTGCGCCTCGTCAGTGTACCCTTGATGGTTACCATGGTGGTAGCGGCGGTAACGGTGCATTGGCAGCATGGTTGGCTTGCTATCGCAGAGGGCAGTGGCAGCGTGTTTGCCACTGAGCGCACCATGGGCGCTGTCGAGCGACTGTCCCGTGCTAAAGACATTTTGCAGGAGCATGGCAACTACGCGTGGCTCACCGAGCACGGCAGCTTTGTAGTGCTGAATAACGGGATTGAGTTCGCTGCCACCTATTTTGTGATGTTGCTGGCATTGTTTTTCATTGGTGCTGGCCGCTGGTTCAGTGTTGACGACTGGGTAAGTCGTTGGCTGAACCGGCCAATATCAGGCTGAGGTTAAAAACAGCGCTTCACAACCGGTGCCGTTGAGTACGTCGATTAAGCGCCGCTGATCGTTAGGGCCCAACTCGGAAAATTCCTGTTTTAGTGTGTCTAGGCACCGAGATTGGTATTTAAACGTGTCCTGAGTCCAGGGTGAGTCGTCGATCGTCCCTGTCCATGTCGATTCACTGTGCTTTTGTGCGCGGTCATTAGCCAGCAGAAGCGGTGCGTATACGCGACCTATTTCTCCCAGCAGTGCCCGCGCTTCGGGCAAGAT
>CBFHHJ010000008.1:10060-15267 GCA_965655505.1 Luminiphilus sp. | reverse complement strand
GTCCATAGTGGTCGTTGAATTTTTTAAAAAAGTCGATGTCACCCAGAATGATCGATAGATCGCTGCCACTGCGTGTGGCGCGACGAACCTCTTGCTCCAGTGTTTCATCGAAATGGCGTCGATTACTGATGCCCGATAAAGCGTCCGTCAAGGACATGAATCGCTCCTTGCGCAGTTCACTCTCCCGCTTGAGTCCAAGAAACAGGAATCCCTCAATGATGATGACGATGAACAGGGCGACAACGGCACTGAACATTAGCTGTTCACGAACCTGCTCAATCACATCCTCAGCGTCAAACCACGCCATGACGACGCCAACCGGTACCCCCGAGTTGACACCGGTAGCCGACTCGATCAGTGGAAATTGGGTTACTCCCCAAGTCCTGCCGTCTGACTCCACAAGTTCTGTTTGAGTGACAAAACTATCGGGTTCTAAACTTTTGCTGATGAGCGTTTCATCGCTTATGGGATCAGAGCGCCAGTCGAGCACATACTTATCAATCCCAACGTGCTGGTTGAAATAGGCCTGTGTTTGTTCGTCAGACAGGGTCTCTTGGAGATGGCTGTGTTCAAACAGGACGGCAAAGTGGATGCCACTTTCAAGAGCGAGATTATTAAGAATAGTGGTAAGCGCGATGCCCACTTCTAGGGCACCTACATGCACCCCTTCCTCTTTAGCAGTGGTCGCAAAAATCGGTGTAATGCCCCGGATACCGCGGAAATACCTGCCGGATTCATAACCGCTAATGGGCTTTTTGGTGGCGTTTACTCGCACCACACCGGGTCGGATATCATACAGGTCGTCGCCAAATCTGTCCGGGCGGTGCATACGAAGAAAAGACACGGCGGGTGAGAATTGAAAGTGCATGATGCGATCACTGTTTGCCTGCGTGAAACCATCCCAGGAACCAGTGACATGCTGCAGTAGTTGATTGCGTGCGGCCTTTAGACCAGCTTGATTATGAGCTGCCTGAGCCGCTGCGCCCTCTGCCATTAACTCAGAGACGGTTAGATCATTGGCAATGTACTCGGCGGTCTCAAGCATGAAACCACCGTATTTACTGATGTCTGAATGATAGGTCCGCTGCAGCAGCAGGCCGCGCTCTGCAATTACGGCTTCCGCACCCCTCTGGGACAGCTGGTAACTTGAGAACACCCAAGCGGTGGCAATCGCTATCACGACTGCAGAAAGCACGCAGAACAGCTTGGTAAGCGCTCGGTCTTCCATATCGACCCTGAATGTGAGGCACCGGACTGTGCAATCATCCCATTTCAGCTTAGCAGAACTTGCCATTTACCGGTGCGCGGTAGATGATGATTCATACACCAATTGATGACGCCACGGAGGGTGTTTTATGGTTAATGATGTTGGGCGGTCAGCCCTGATTGCGCTGCTTTGTATTGGTTTAAGTGCCTGTCTTGATTTAGACCAAACCTTCGTCGTTCACAACAATGGCGATGCGGAATTCAATTTTTTGGTAACCATTGATGCCGAGCTTTTAGAGTTGGCCGATGAAACCGATATCGATGCCGAACAAGCCTGTGAATCCGACGAGTTTCTCGATGAAGATATTCCGCCAACGCTGAAGCGCGTTTCTGAATCGCGCGTGCTGGATGGCGATTTACTGTGTGAGTTTACGATCTCTGGGCCGCTGGAAGAATTTGCGCAGCTCTCTACGAGCATTGAACAGGAGTCTCACGGAGCGGACATCTTTTCCCTTGAAATTCTGGATGACCACCGAGTCCGGCTAATCAGCGTTTACGACTTCAGCGATGAGGACTACGGATCAGCGGGTGATGATGCGATGGCGCAGTCGATCAAGCGGATGATATTCGCGAATTTCGAAGGCCATCACATTACCTGGAAGATTCAAGCACCCGCCATCCTAGAGTCGAACGGTGATATTGCCGCCGACGGTCGCAGTGTGAGCTGGTCTTTACCACTTAAGGACGCACTGGTGGCGGGTGGTGAGTACCGAATTGAGGCAGTGATTGATTACAAAAACACTCAGTCTCAATTCTTTTGACGGTAGCTGACGCGTATGGCGAACAGTTTGCGTCAAGGAGTTTTTGATTCGATTCCACTTTTTGTGCCAGCAATCCCTTTTGCACTGGTCTTCGGGGTTGTCGTAGGTGAAGCGGGCATCCCTCAGTGGCTCGGTTGGAGCTCGTCGCCGCTGATTTTTGGTGGTGCCGCTCAAATCACGCTGCTTACGCTGATCGGCGAGGGCGCATCGGCGGTCGCGGCGGCGACGGCTGCGTTGATTGTCGGTGCCCGACACCTGCTGTACTCGGTGACCTTGGCGCCGAAGTTCCAGGATCAACCCGCCTGGTTTCGCTGGTTAGGGCCCTACTTGCTGGTTGATCAGGTATTTGCGCTGACCGCAGTCAATCGACAGGAAAACGCTGAGGACTTTCGACAATATTTTCTCGCGGCGGGTTTTACCTTCTGGTCCCTTTGGATGATGTTCACCGCCTTAGGTCTGTTTGTGGGGCCAATGGTGCCCAGTGAGTGGCAGTTGTCCTTTGCTGCGCCAGTGTTGTTTGCTGGGCTCATCGCTGTGTCCATTGATCGCTGGCCCAAATTGGCGGTGGCCATTGTTGCGATGGGCGTTACCTATTTCATGGGTGACCTACCCAATCGATCGGGCCTGCTAGTCGGCGCCGTCGTCGGCATCCTGATGGGGTTTGGTATTGAGCGCTTCCGTCGATGAGCGTGTTACTCGCCATCGTTGTCGTCGGGATTGGCACCTATGCAATGCGTGCCGTGTTCATCGTTGCGCTCGCGCAACGCAGCTTTCCCGTATTGGCTCTGCGCACACTGGAGTACGTTGCACCCGCTGTTATGGGTGCGTTGATCGTTTCGATGCTCACCACCAGTGAAGGCGCAGTTGATGTCGGTATCCCTGAGATTGCGGGACTCGCAAGTGCGGCGTTAGTTGCCGCTCGAACACGTAATCAAATCTATGCGCTGCTGAGCGCAATGACGGTGTTCTGGTCCCTGAGCGCATTTTTGTCTTAGCTGCGGTTGCGCATCGCAAGTTGGACTCTTACCTGGGTTGCGAGGTCTGACCGGGTTGGTCGCGTCCAGTCGTTGCCCCTTCATCAATTCCCAACGGTAGCTGCTTTCCGCCGTTGCCTTCTTGAGGCAGTAGACGGACGCCAATTCCGAGTAAACGTATCGGGAGTTGTTTACGCGACAAACCCTCTTGCAACAGTGCCCGATAGTCACTGATTCGTGCCGTTGTGCCAGCCTTCTCGACAGTGGTTGTTGAAAAGTCATTGAACTTCACTTTGACGAAGGCTTTCTGAATGATGGCGCCAGCGTTGGCTGCTTCGATTCGGCCGTTGAGGTCGACCATGAGTTCGGACAGTTTCGCCAGACAGGGGTCGCCATTGGGAACATCATCCGCATAGGTGTGTTCGACGCTAATCGACTTTCGTAGCCGATCAGGGTTTACCGGTCGGTCATCCCGTCCGAATGCGCGCTCGATTAACGTGTGCCCAAAGCTGCCAAAGCGACGATGAATGTCTCCGGGGTCGGCACTGCGGATGTCAGCACAATACTTAAACCCCAGTCGATGCAGTTTTTCGCAGGTGACTTTGCCGACGCCTGGAATTAGTTTCACTGGAAGCTCGGCGGCGAACTGATCGACCTGCTCGGGTTCTACAACGGTGAGGCCATCCGGTTTATCCCAATCCGAGGCAACTTTGGCGATGAACTTGTTAACTGATATGCCCGCTGAAACGGTAATGCCGATTTCCCGCAGAATCGCCGCTCGAATTGCTTCGGCAATACGCGTTGCGGACCCATCGCAGTGATGGCTGTCGGTGACATCCAAAAATGCCTCGTCGAGCGATAGCGGTTCAATTTGGTCGGTATACCGCTCAAACACCTCATGCATCTGGCGTGATGCCGCTCGATATTTTTCGAAGTTAGGTGGCCTCACAATGAGCTGGGGACAGAGACGAAGCGCCTGAGACGTCGGCATCGCGGAACGAACGCCATAGCTCCTTGCGGGATAGTTGCAAGTCGTCAAAACCCCACGCCGATCGGAGCGCCCGCCAACGGCAAAGGGCACTCCGCTAAGTGACGGATCGTCCCGCATCTCAATAGCCGCGTAGAAGCAATCCGCATCGATGTGAATGATTTTTTTACTCATCACGGTGCTGCCACATTTCGCCAGAATTCCACATCAGGACAGCAGGATTGTGCACGATAGTAAGCCAAATTCCCCGTTGTAATGGCTTCACCAACAACCAGTAACGAGGAGTAAGACATGAAGCAATCATTTGTAAAGGTTAGCGTGCTTTCGATAGTGAGCCTACTAGCGGTTCCCTCTGCCAGCGCTATGGAAACGCAAACCAAGCAAGATCTTACCGCCCTAGGCACCATCGCTGTTGCGACACAGCAGCGGCAGGCCCGGTGGGTTTTTTGGTGGGCGCCGTTGGCGGGAAATGGCTGGCAGGACAGGTCGAGACAGCGGCGAGCCATGATGCGATGGCACTGTCATTGGAAGATACCAACAAACAACTTGCCGCCGCGAACGAGGCGCTTACCACGGTTCAAAGCCAGCTCGATGCAAGCCGACAGGAACAGCGTCGGTTTGCGCGCATGGCGCTGGAGCAACTGCAGTTAGAAATGCTGTTCAAGACTGGGGAAAGTGCGGTTACTGATAAAGGTAGAGAGCGGCTCGCACTTCTGGCAACCTTTTTGAAACGGAACAAAGATCTCGAGGTCACTGTATCGGGGTTCGCTGATCCTCGCGGTGATGCAGCCGCAAATCTCGCTCTATCTAAAGCCCGTGCGGAGCAGGTGGTGACACAGCTGGCATCGGTAGGTGTTCCGCGATCTCGCATGCGCGTATTGGCCCACGGTGAAAGCCATTCTTCGGCTTTGGCGGGTGATCTAGATGCCTACGCACTCGAGCGAATCGTGCGCATAGAACTGACCCAAGACGGCACCCAACGATCGGTGGCCGCGGTCGATTTGGCGGACTGACCTCGTGAGCGTCGCGGGACAACCCGGCTGGAGCTGAACCTCAATCGCTTCGCTTGAAGACTACCGCTAAATTATTAGCTGGCATTTCAGTAATGGTTGCGACGGTGAATCCGTGGCCCTCAGCGAGGGCCACGACGCTATCGAGGTTTCTCACTCCCCACGCGGGATCTTGCAGTCTAAGGCGTGCGTCAAACGCCTCATTTGA
>CBFHHJ010000008.1:0-9987 GCA_965655505.1 Luminiphilus sp. | reverse complement strand
CCGGCACCCGCAAGCAGTGCTTCACAACAGTCCCAGGGGCTGATGTGGATCATATTGATGTTGACGATTGCTGAGATCGCGGGGGTCGGGAGTTCACGTTCGACGGGCCACGGTACCGATCGAACGTCTAAGGTCAGCGGTGCGTGGAGGTACTCGCTCATTTGGGCAGCTCGCCAGGCCGCAATCGAACTCAAGTTTTCCGGTGCAATATCACTTGGCTGCCAAACGCGGGGTGCGAGTGCGTCGGCGAAGTAGACCGCGTGTTGCCCTGTACCACTGGCGATCTCCAGCACGGTACCTTCCGGCGGTAGCGCCTCATTCAAGACGTCGAGAATAAACTGCCGGTTTCTCTCTGTCGCCGGTGCGTGACGTTGGCTCATGATGATCCCTGTGTTAGTTGGTACACTGATAATGGTTGCTGCGGCACCACTGATCGGGTTTGCCCATCGGTAACGTATGGGTATCGCATTTAACACTAAGGAATCGACATGAAAGGTAACCGAACCTACGATCTTATCGTCTTTGGGGCCTCCGGCTATACGGGACGTCTGGTAGCTGAGTACCTCAATACTGAGTATGGAAACGAGGACCTTAAGTGGGCCATGGCGGGCCGCTCCCTCGATAAGCTGGCTAGCGTTCGGGAAGAAATTGGCGTCGACGCTGAAACACCGTTGATCGCCGTTGATAGCGCTGATGCCGATTCAGTGGAAGCGATGGTGAAATCGACCTCTGTCGTGATCACAACGGTTGGGCCGTACCAGCTATACGGCAACGAACTCGTAAAGCAATGCGCCCAGCACGGGACCGATTACGTCGATTTGAGCGGTGAGCCGGGCTGGATGCACGACACAATTGCCGCTCACAGCGAGGCAGCGAAAGCGTCCGGCGCTCGCATTGTTCACTCTTGTGGTTTCGATTCCATACCCTTCGATTTGGGGGTGTATCAGTTGCAGCAACACGCGATCGCTGAGACCGGTGCGCCACTCAGTCGCGTGATGGGTCGCGTGCGCGCGATGAATGGCAGCTTCTCGGGGGGGACGGTTGCGTCGCTCCGAGCGACAATGGCGGCCGCAGGCGAGCGGCCCGAACTGATTTCTATACTGATGAATCCTTTTGCGCTGACGGAGGGTTCCGAAGGGCCGGCACAGCCCGCAGGTGATAAGCCTCAGTATGATGAGGCGCTCGATAGCTGGAGCGCTCCCTTCATCATGGCACCGATTAATACCAAGAATGTTCACCGATCCAACTATTTGCTGGGTCACCTCTACGGGGCGGACTTTCAATACGATGAAATGTTGCTGACCGGATCTGGGGACGAGGGTAAAGCCGCGGCCGAGTTTGTTGCCAAAGACGATTCATTTGCCAAAAGCACGCTCAAACCTGGCGAGGGACCTTCAAAAGAGGAGCGCGAGGCGGGCAACTATGAGGTGCTCTTCGCCGGTATAGCTGGGAACGGCCGTAAGCTGATGACCAGTGTCGCGGGTGATCGGGATCCAGGCTACGGCTCGACGTCAAAGATGCTCTCTGAAGCGGCTCTGTGTCTGCTTAAGAATCCACAGCTGGCGAGCGGCGGTGTTTGGACACCAGCGGCCGCAATGGGTGAGGCTTTGATGGAGCGGCTCCAGGAACATGCGGGTCTCACCTTTAAGGTGGAGACTGTTTGAACCAATGCTACTGAGCAAGTTCAAAGAGTTGCTTGGCCAACTGCAGGCTAGCGATGACAGCGACGATTCGGTGTCACTAAGGCAGTTGGCTTCGGCCGCGCTGTTACTGGAGGTTTCGCGAGCCGATTTTGACTCCAGCGAATCCGAACGAATGAGCGTGCATCAACATCTGCAACAGGCATTCGGGTTATCTGAAGCGGCTATCGTCGCGCTGACGGAACAGGCCGATAAGCGCGTCGATGAATCCACTTCGCTGTATGAGTTTACGCGGATTATCAACGATGGATGCGGCCCGGCAGAGCGTGTGGCGCTGATAGAGCAGATGTGGCGCGTTGCCTACGCGGATGGCGAGCTGTGTCGGTATGAAGAGCACCTTATTCGTCGTGTCGCTGATCTCATATATGTTTCTCACGGCGACTTCATTCGCACCAAGCATAAAGCTGCCGCGCTACAGGGGTGACAGGTGCTTGTGTTGCCCATAAAAAAACCCACTCTCGTGGGTTTTTTTATAGCTAACTATCGCGCCCCCCGTTTCAATCGAACATGCCGGCGTTGTTCTCTGACTTGTAGAGAGATTTTTTCGGTTTTGACAGTACCGATTTCAGCATTGGCTCAAAGAATGACAGGGGATAGGTTTCAGCTTCCGGGTCGAATGCGGGGGCATCATACTGCTCGATAAACTCAAGGGTTTGATCATAGTGTGGATGATCTTTGTATTGATCCCGCAGGTTCTTTTCTAGCCCGAGGTACTCAAAGAAGTAATAACCTTGGAATATTCCGTGGTGCTTTACCATCCAATAGTTGGCCTCGCTGATATAGGGTTCCAAGATGGTCGCAGCGATGTCTGCATGATTGGCGGGCCCAAGCGTGTCCCCAATGTCATGGAGTAGCGCGCAAACAACGTACTCCTCATCCTTACCATCTTTGTGAGCCAGCGTTGCTGTTTGCAAACAGTGCGTCAGGCGATCTACTGGAAATCCACCGCAGTCGCCATCGAGCAGCATTAAGTGCGCCATGACGCGTTGGTACAGTGAGCGAGAAAACTCGACGGCTTCTTTGCCGATTATGGCCCAATCTTCAGCGGTACCGTCTTTCATATGATGAAACGTGGCGCGTTGGGGCAATGCTTGGTTCATGACGTGATACCTCGATGTAGGTCGGTGGCGCCGATGTGCGCCGAGTTATCGAAGGCTAAAGGTTAGCAAGATCTGGCCTCAAAAGCGTCTTGGGTAGGGGGGGCTTTGTCGGCCGTCGGACGATTAACGTACCACCGTAGCAATTACCTGGTTTTGGTATGCCTTTTGGGTTGTCGATTTGATTAGCCTTTGCTGCAAGTTCTAACTGTCAGCAGTCAGCAGTCAGCAGTCAGCAGTCAGCAGTCACTAGCCGTCAGTGACGCGAGGAGCTCATCGGTCACGATCGTGAGTACTCGAGGATCAATGCCCATGGCTAGATGACTACAGTCGACTTCAAAGTTGGCTGCTTTGGGGTTGTCAAAGTCAACCACAGCGCGCCAGTCAACAATGCCGTCGGCTTTACTGTAAACACAGCTAACCGGCACGGGCAGTGGGTGGCACGCACGCTCCGCGACAGCCGCTTCTATAGCATCCACGTCGACACCCTGGCGCCGATACCAGTTGGCCGTGATTGTGTATTTGGGACCACCGCGAATCGGACTGGCGAGGGTGACGATGTGGGCCACAAGTTCGGGTACTTCACGGGCAGCTTCTCGAGCTAGAAAGCCACCCAAGCTCCAACCAACCAATCTGACGGGCTGTTGCGTGCGCCGGTAGACCGTTTCGATACGCTCAACGACGCGAGGCAGCATATTGGGTACATCACCCAGGTTAAATCCCAACTGCCAGCGATAGGTATCAAAGCCGGCGCGTTTGAGTTGCTGTCGGACACCCAGCATTGCCGCGTCTCCGGAGCCGAAGCCGGGTAGTGTTAGCACGGGTTGTTTCTGAGCCTTACGGACAAAGCGCTTGCGGGGAGTGGTCAGCAGTCGGGCAACGCTGGAGGCGGTCCGCAATTCTTTAAGAAACGCTGTCGGAGCTACTGGTAAAGGCTCTAGGTGTTCAGCTTCTGTTTGTCCCATAGCGTCCTCCTGTAATCGTTTTTTTTACGCAAATTACGAGGTCGCGGACTTCTCGCTGGTAAGTTTCGCCGGCACTTTTTTCGGCACTTTTTTCGGCACTCACACCGACACTCTTGTTGGAACTTTTCGCCGACCTTTGGCGCAGCCGATTCAGTGAGGGGTTAACTCCCTAAACCCCCATCTAAAAATGCATTACCAGCGCATAAATCCAAGTTCGAGGCGCAGCACATCAAACGATGGGGTGCCAGCGCTGCCGAGTCCATCGATCCAGGTACGGTCGGCACTCGCGCGGAGAAACATACCGTTCTCAAGTTCGTAACGGAGACCCGCGCCGACTGAGTAGGAGAAGTTGTTGTCGTCATAGGTTGAGTAAAAGGGCGCGCAAATGTAGCCGACGAAGGGGTCCCACCAGCAGCCCGTCGTGGGAGGGCTGCTAGCGACATTGGAGTCGATGTAGGTCCAACCAATGCCAGCCTGGATAAATGGCGTTACCGGCCCCGTCAGGAAGTTATATACCCCCTTCACATCGCCCTGGAAAATATCGGCCTTGTGCCCGATCTCGATCAACTCACCCTCTTCGGTGACCAGGGTTGCGTCATAGCTTGGGCTTAGGTACGTGCCTTCAAAGCGCATTGCCAAGTGGTTATCAAAGTTGTAACCGAAGGTGAAGCCCAGTCCGGTATCGCTGTCGAAATCGACGCTTTCACCATTGCCGCCTGAGAGCGATTCCGAACCCGAAAACGCGAGCTGAATTCCCGTTTCCCAGCGGCCCTCCCGCCAACTGTCTTTGAACTGGGCGTTGGCGTTTTCAAGGCAAATAACGCTCAGGATGCTAACGGCTACAAGACGCACCAACATTGTTATCGGCATGGGTAGGTTGTTTCCTTGTTAGAGTCGTTTAAAAGTCGTGGTATGTCGTTTCGGAGGCACCTTTTCCCCATAGGGAAGAGTGTAGCGATTTTTCGCTTGCGGATCAGGTTCATTGGCTTGTCATATGCCACAATATGCGCATGTTTACCCTTGATCCAAAGTTACTGGCTGACACCCATTTCATTGTTCACTGGCCTCTGTGCCAGGTACTGTTAATGGACGATTCTCGCTATCCGTGGTTGATTTTAGTGCCTGCTCGAGCTGCTATAGTCGAACCTTTCGAGTTGAGTACGGATGATCGGGCGCAGCTTTGGCATGAGACGTTGGCCTTAGGGGAGTTCGTGAAGCGCCAGTTTAAGGCCGATAAGGTCAATATTGGTGCTCTAGGCAATGTGGTTTCTCAGCTCCATGTGCACGTGATCGCCCGGATGTCAGACGATGCGACCTTCCCGGCGCCGGTGTGGGGAAACGGCCCTGCCGAACCCTATCAAAAGAGCCAGCTCAAACCGATGCTCGACGATCTTCGGGTTGGGCTGGCAGAGATTGCTCCATGCGCTGCTTGATTCAACGGGTGCACAACGCTTCTGTGCGTGTGAATGATCAAGTGGTTGGAGAGATCGGGCCGGGGCTTCTGGTCTTTGCCGGGCTCGAGCGCGACGATGCGGGCGCGAGTATTCAGCGCATGGTAGAGCGTGTTCTCGGATATCGCGTGTTTTCCGATGAAAATGGCCGCATGAACCGCAGTGTGGTTGATCATCAGGGTGGCTTGCTTGTGATTTCACAATTCACGCTGGCAGCCGATACCCGCAAGGGCATGCGCCCGAGCTTTTCTTCAGCGGCTGTCCCTGATCAGGCCCGTCGCTTATTCGACGACTTTGTTGCATCGCTTAAGGCTCGGCACTCGCCGGTGTCCCAAGGGGTTTTCGGTGCTGATATGCAGGTGAGCCTTATCAATGACGGTCCCGTGACTTTTTTATTAGAGACCTAAGGGTCTAAGTTTTAGGAGAATAATAATGTCCAGTTTGTCTTCAATCGTACTTTCGACAGCGTTAATCGAACCATTACTTGCACTGGTATCGTGGACCTTTGTTATGTGGCTTTGGATGTATGTCACCCGTATTCCAGCGATGAAAGCAGCCGCGATCGATCTCGACGAAGTGGCGCGCACAGGTGATCCGGTGCGCCTACCTGCGACAGTTACCCGTGTCGCCGACAATTACAATCACCTTCATGAGCAGCCAGTCATTTTTTATGCGCTGGCACTGGCTGGAACGGTTTTAGGACAGTCAGAAGGCCTGATTGTTTACTGCGCATGGGCCTATGTGGGGATTCGCATCATCCACTCGTTACTGCAGGCAACCGTCAACAAGATCATCGTACGCTTCATGTTGTTTAACCTGGGCACATTTGCGCTGATTGGCATGCTCGGAGTGTTGGTCAACGCGATTTTATGAAGTGTCTGATTCACATTGGCACCGAGAAGACCGGAACCACGCATCTTCAAAATTGGTTGTATACCAATCGTGAGTATCTGGGATCTCGTGGCGTTTACTTAAGTGAAAATTTTGAGACACCCAACAATCGACGCTTGGTTGCCTACTGTCAGAATCGTTTGGATGAGTGGACGCGTCTTCACGGGATCAGTTCTCTGGATCAGAAGGCGGCTCATTTTTCCGAGTTCGCTTCTGCGTTTTCCAATGAGGTCACTTCAGCTGCGGAGAGCCACCACACATTTCTCATTACCTCCGAGCATTTTCATAGCCGCCTCAGAACAAAGGAGGAAATCGAGAGACTGTTTACGTTGATAGCTCCCGTGATGGATGAGATCGTCATCGTGGGTTACTTCCGCGAGCAGGCAGACATGGCGCGAAGTTTCTACAGCACGGCTGTTAAGCGAAAAGTTACCCAGCGGTTTGACGCGTTTCTCGAGGGTGTCCGTCCTGCAAGTTATTACTACAACTTCAGTGCAATCGCCGACAATTGGAGTTCAGTGTTTGGTGTCGAGCGATGTCGCTTTCGTATTTACGACCGGGATCGATTGGTTAACGGCGATATCCGTCATGATTTTGTGGCAACAACCCAGATCGCAGTGAACATTGACGATATGCAGCCGGGTCCTCCAGCGATTAATGATGCGTTGTCACATGCACAGGTAGAGCTTTTTCGGATAATCAATGAAGAGATACCCTTTTGGTTGCCCGAAAACGGTGGGGTGAATCCAGAGAATAGACGGATGAAGCAGTTACTGCTGGGCATCGAGCCCCTGCAACAGGGACGACTTTACTCCCCGCTGTTGGAAGCCATTCCAGAGCGGTTCTCTGAGGTTAACAAAGCATTTTTCAGCAAGTATCTGCCTGACGAACCCGTATTTTCACCGGTTCAGGCCGACAAGCGTTCACTATCGGCCAATTCCGAACTGCTTGCCGAAAGCTTGGGGGCGTTGTTACGTGTCCTGTTAAAGGACACCCATTCGCGTGTATTGCTTAACACCGATGCGGATACGCTTCGAGATATCGCGCTCGGTTACGATACCGAGGCGACGCTCAGTCTCCATCAGGCTCGATATTTGATGGGGCTAGCTCACAAGGCGCGACCGGAGGGGCCTTTTATCGCCAAGAAATTTGCGGAGTACTCAGTTGAGCCGCCCGAGCCAGATGAAGCCGGTGCCGCTGAATCAGCTTCCGAAGAATCCGCTGCGCTTGAAGTCGATGTCCCAAGAGGTGAGGCCTCTGAAGTAAATGACTCTGAGATAGATGACTCTGAAATAGATCGCTTTGAGATACATGATTCCGCAACTGATGCATCTGAAAAGCATGACAAGGAAGGTCCCGATTCAGTCAGTGCCCACTGAGATGCCAGAGTCGTTCTCAACGCACTAAACTGTGGCCGCCCACAGCAGGCGTGTCAGCTAGAAAGCACATGCTGTGCTATGAGCTACTGAGTTGGCTCACGACATCGACCCGTCTTTGACGAGAATTTTTCACAAGGTATCTCATGGCCGCAACATCCCCCGTAAAGGTTACCGAGGTGACCCACTGGAACGACAAACTGTTTAGCTTCAAAACTGAGCGGGCACGGGATTTTCGTTTTGAGAGCGGCCAGTTCACGATGATTGGTCTGGAGATTGCCGGTAAACCGTTACTGCGAGCCTATTCAATTGTCAGCGCACACTACGATGACTACCTGGAGTTTCTCAGCATTAAGGTACCCGATGGTCCACTCACGTCGCGGCTGGTCGATATCGAAGTGGGCGACGAGATTCTGCTGGGGCGAAAACCGGTGGGGTCTCTGTTATTGGCGGATCTTCGTCCCGGCCGGTGTTTGTATTTGTTTTCTACGGGTACTGGGCTTGCGCCTTTCATGTCAGTAATACGCGACCCGGCAGTGTATGAGCGCTATGAACACGTTGTGCTCTTGCACGGGGTGCGACAGCAGTCTGACCTGGCCTATCGAGAGTATCTCAGTTCGGGTATTCAAGCGGATGAGTTTCTCGGTGAATATGCGCGTAAGCAGTTTCATTACTACCCCGCTGTATCTCGCGAACCGTTTGAGAACAACGGACGAATCACCGAATTGCTTCGGACAGGTCGTGTGACCACGGGGCTTGATCTGCCGAAGGTCGATGCAAGTCAAGATCGTGCAATGATTTGTGGCAGTATGGCGATGCTGAAAGATCTGTCGGCACTGCTGGATAGCGCGGGATTCAATATTTCGCCAAGCCAAGGAGTCGCGGGCGATTATGTCATTGAGCGAGCATTCGTCGGTTAGAAGCTGCCAATGATTCACTTACCGGCACTTACGACACACAAAATATTTTAAGGGCAGGGGCGGGTTTATGACCTCAGAAACGACAGTACATAGGATTCAGTTCAGCGGAACAGGCGTATTCAACGATCAAACGACCGCAGCAATGCATGAGGCTCTCGACCAGGCTGAGGCAAATCCCTCCGTTGAGGTTGTGTTAATCACCGGTGAAGACAAGAATTTCAGTCAGGGTTTGGACCTTGAATACCTCATGGCTAACCAAGCCATTTTCAAAGATTTTGTAATCGGCAGTATGCATTTAGTCGGACGGCTGCTGAGTTTTCCTGTGCCGGTAGTCTCTTTGGTAAATGGTCATGCCTTCGGTTTGGGTGCCATGATCGTGCTCGGGTCAGATTACGCGGTAATGCGCAGAGACCGAGGATTATGGTGCCTTCCAGAGATCGACATTGGCATGACGCTCAGTACACGCATGAACGCCCTCGTAACCGCCAAATTACCGCCTAAGACAGTTCGCGATACCCTGATGACGGGTGGCAGGGTCGGTGGCGATCAGGCAAAGGCTCTGGGTATTGTCGATGCGGTCGGGGAGCAAGCAGATCTTGAAGCCATAGGGCTCGAATTGGCCGCACCGATACGCGGGAAGCCTCGAGAGTTGCTCGCGGGCATTAAGCACGGTATCAATCGCGAGTTACTTGAACTGTTCTATTCCGATATTGACGACGGACCCTATCAGCCTTTCCAGCGACCATCCTGAAAATCCAGCAGCGTTTCTTCCGCTAATCTGGGTTTGCCGGTGAGGTAGCCCTGTATCTCGTCGCAACCGAGTGACTTGAGGATGTCCAATTGGGCTTCGGTCTCAACGCCCTCGGCGAGCACGCGCATGCCGAGATTTTTGCCGAGGGTGATCATGGTGATGACGATAGCCTGGTCGGCGCTACTGGTGTCGAGGTCGCGTACGAAGCTTTGATCGATCTTAAGTTTGTCGGTCGGAAAGTCCTGCAGATAGCTCAGGGACGAATAACCCGTTCCAAAGTCATCAATCGCAAGGTCAATACCCATGGCCTTGAGCTGGTTCATGGCACTGATGGCCTGTCGCATATTACCCATGACGGCACTTTCTGTGATTTCCAGTTCGATCAGAGCGGGCGGAACGCCAGTTTCATTTAACAGTTGTTGTATCCGCGGGGGAAACGTTGGGTCGAGCAACTGTTGTGCTGAAACGTTGATGGCAACCTGTATGTTTGCCGACTCACTTGAACTCCAAGCTGCCGCTTGCCGAAACGCCTGCTCTGCGACCCAATCACCGATTTTTCTGATTAACCCGGAGGACTCTGCAAGCGGGATGAATTCCCCAGGGGAGACAAAGCCGAACTCAGGAGACTGCCAACGTACGAGCGCCTCAGCCCCACATAGCGACGTGTCGTTGGCTGTGACCTGCGGCTGGTAGTGAACCGAGAGCTCGCCTCGATCAATAGCGCCGTGCAGTGCTGCTTCTAGCTGAACCGCTCGCATGGCACGGTCGGCGAGTGCGTCAGTAAATCTGAGCGACGAGCCCCCACCTCCATCGGCGGCTTGTATCAGCGCTGCGTG
>CBFHHJ010000007.1:0-34460 GCA_965655505.1 Luminiphilus sp. | reverse complement strand
GATAAAGAGCTCATTGCGAAAGAGCAAGGTCGCAGCGCCGAATACCAGCACGGCGATACTCGTCCAAACAAGGCGTTTCTCCAACTTGCCAGAGATCAGCCAAATAATCGGGAATTGGATAATGGTTGCCGCAAGCAATACGGCGGTTGCAGAAAATATCCCATCAACCGTGTGACTATAGCCCGCGAGTTGAACCGTTTCGCCGTCCATCTGATAGACCACAAAGAACAGTACGATCGGGATCAGTTCGAGCAATTGCTTCATGCATTGAGTCCGTTGAGCGCCAGAGCGCGGTTTTGGGTGTTGGCGGCAGCGAATCTGCTAACCTGTAAGCTGTCGAATCGATCCGGGGTCAGCCCGGGTTGATTTATCGTGCCGCTGGAGTTTAGAGATCTTGTTGATTGACTTCCACACACATACCACGGCTTCGGATGGCGCCCTGTCACCTGATGCACTGCTGGCTCGAGCCGCCGAGGCCTCGATCTCATGCTTTGCGATCACCGATCACGACACGATCCGTGGTTACGACAGTGTATGCCAACGGAGTCCAGAAGGCATTCGATTGATCCCGGGTGTTGAGCTTTCCTGCGTCTGGTCTGGGGTGACTATTCATGTTGTGGGCTTGGGATTCGATCCAAAAGGCGACTCAATGCTGACAATTTTAGAGGCGTTGGATCAGTCGCGGCTCGATAGAGCATCAAAGATTGCAGATCGACTCACTGCGCGAAAGATTCTGGGAAGCCTGCAGGGCGCGACTGCGATTGCAGGCACATCGCAAATCGGGCGACCTCATTTTGCTCAATGGCTGGTCGAAGCGGGCCACGTCAGCGATGTTAACGAAGCCTTTGATCGCTATCTGGGTCAGGGCAAGTTAGGGGATGTAAAGGCCTTTTGGCCGACGTTATCCGAGGCTGTGATTGCCATTGTCGAATCGGATGGGGTGGCGATACTCGCGCACCCGCTGAAATACAAACTCACGCGAATGAAGTTAAATGCACTGTGTGATGCCTTTAGCGCCGCTGGCGGAGGTGCAATCGAAATTGTTAATGGCAAGCAGACCTCAGACGATACGGCCCGTTTGAAGCGGCTTGCGGATGCATTTTCGCTGCGTGTTTCGGTTGGCAGCGATTTTCATCGGGACTGGCAGTATGGTGCATCCCTCGGCGTTGACGGTTCGATTGCGGGCAACTTGCCAAATGTTTGGGATGACTTTTTGTAGGGATTGCCGGTTAATGGCCGCCGGGCCAATAGGCTTCACGTGTTAATTTTTGATGTTGCTTCACGGGCGTTTGCCCTTAAGCCTGTCGGGCAGTCGCCCAATGAGAGTCCCATGAGTCAGTTCTTTGCCATTCATCCGGAAAACCCTCAGGCGCGACTTGTGCGCCAAGCGGTTGATATCGTGCGCAAAGGGGGCGTGATTGCTTACCCGACTGATTCGGCGTACGCCCTTGGCTGTCACATTGGTGACAAACAGGCGATGGAGCGCATACGCCGGATTCGCAAACTCGACAGCGATCATAACTTCACATTGGTCTGCCGGGATCTGTCAGAACTGGGAACCTTTGCTCGGGTCGATAACGCCGCGTACCGGCTGATCAAGCATGCCACGCCGGGCCCCTATACCTTTATTCTGCAGGCGACGGGTGAAGTTCCGCGGCGCCTTTTGCATGCGAAGCGGAAAACGGTCGGGCTCAGAGTGCCCGATAATGCCATTACTCAGGCGCTGCTGGCGGAACTGGGTGAGCCGATGATGAGCGTCACCCTCATTATGCCCGGCGATGAGTATCCTTTGACCGATCCCTACGATATCCGAGAGACTCTCGAACACGAGGTCGATCTGGTTGTCGATGGCGGCTACTGCGGCCTCGAGCCAACCAGCGTGATCGATCTGTCCGGGGACGCACCTCAGGTGATACGCGAGGGGCTCGGAGAGGTGGCTGAACTGCTCGCCTGAGCGTTAAAGCCTCTCACCTGATCATCGTCGATCAGGTATACTTCGTGAGTGAACGATATCCCTTCAGAACAGACCACCGAGCAGCTCGCCGAACCCAAGAGTGTCTTGCAGGCATCAGTCGGCGTAGAGCAGCGTATTAATACGCCCCAACAGGGTGAAATGCCGTTCGCCATCGTCATGGGGCAGGCAGTGACCGAGCTGCCAAAAGATCTCTATATTCCACCGAAGGCGCTAGAGGTCATTCTCGAGGCCTTTGAGGGACCCCTTGATCTGCTGTTGTACCTGATTAGGCGCCAGAATCTCGATATCTTGGATATTGACGTGTCAGCAATCACCGAGCAGTACATGAAATACGTTGAGTTAATGGATGCCATGCAGTTTGAGTTGGCAGCCGAGTACCTGCTGATGGCGGCAATGCTGGCTGAGATCAAGTCGCGAATGCTGCTGCCGCGCTCCAAAGATATTGAAGACGACGAAGAAGACCCCCGGGCTAACTTGATTCGTCGTCTGCAGGAGTACGAACGCTTCAAAAAAGCGGCTGAGGATATGGAACATTTGCCACGACTTGAGCGCGACACCTGGGTGGCATCCGCCGATTTGCCCGATCTTAAGCGCGACCGACCGGCACCCGACGTGGATATGAAAGAACTGCTGTTGGCCTTGGGAGAAGTCCTCAAGCGCGCGGATATGTATGAGAGCCATCATATTCAGCGAGAGTCCTTGTCCACTCGGGAGCGCATGTCCGATGTGCTCGAGTCCCTGCGATCGCGCAACTTCGTGCCATTCGTATCGCTGTTTAAGGTAGAAGAGGGGCGTTTAGGGGTCGTCGTGACGTTCTTGGCACTGATGGAATTGATTAAGGAATCATTGGTCGAGATTGTTCAAACGGAGGGCTTTGGGCCCATCCATGTCAAAGCGAGAACGGAGTAATGTCAGAAAACGGGCTAGTACAGATTCTTGAGGGCGCGTTGATGGCCGCAGGGGAGCCGGTGTCCTTGCAGCGCATTGGTCAATTGTTCGATGATCTTGAGCGGCCCTCCAATGACGAGCTTCGCTCAGCTCTAGACGAGGTGGCGAGTCGCTGCGAAGGCCGCGGCTATGAGCTGGTGCAGGTTGCCAGTGGCTACCGTTTTCAGGTGCGTCAAAATCTCGCTCAATGGGTCGGACGGCTTTGGCAGGAGCGGCCACAAAAATACTCCCGAGCATTGCTCGAAACCCTGTCACTGATTGCGTATCGACAACCAATAACCCGCGGCGAGATTGAAGAGATCCGCGGCGTGGCAGTGAGCTCAAATATTATTAAGACCTTGCAGGAACGCGAGTGGGTGCGAATCGTGGGTCATCGGGATGTACCAGGTCGACCCGCAATGTATGCAACGACGCGCCAGTTCCTCGACTACTTCAACTTAAAGTCTCTGGAGGAGTTGCCCCCGCTGGCAGAGATCAAGGAACTGGACAATTTATCCGGTGATTTGTTGGCGCTCCAGGCGGCTAACGAGACCGCTTCCGGTGCAAATCCAGAGGGTGAGCCTCTAGAAACTGAGTCCGTCGAAAGTGAGCTAGAAAGCACTCTCGGAGGCGCTACAGAAAGTATCGCTGAAGGTGTTGAGGAGGCTGTTTTAGAGAGTGCTCCAGAGGCTGCCGTAGAGAGTTCTGTAAACAGTTCAGCTGAAAGTCATGCCGAAAATGCCCCGACCGAAGAGAAAGTGGCAGCTGCTGTCGCGGACGAAGCGGACGGTGATCATCTGGATCGCGAAACACCACACGCTGCTGAAGCGTCAATTGAGGAAGCCCCGAGTGTCGAACTCGAAGAAAGCCAAGAATACGCCAGTAAAGACTGAGCGCGCTGACGCCGACAAAGGAGAAGGCGAGAAGCTTCAGAAAGCCCTTGCCCGAATTGGACTGGGGTCGCGGCGTGAAATGGAGCGCTGGATTGAAGCGGGTCGATTCCGTGTCGATGGCAAGCCGGTGAAGCTGGGTGACCGGGTAACTCCGGGTCAGCGAGTTACCCTTGATGGTAATCCGGTCGCGCTAGAGGACGTTGAGCAGGTTCGCTGCTTGCTCTATCACAAGCCGGTTGGCGAGGTGTGCTCGCGCAGTGATCCCGAAGGTCGGCGCACGGTTTTCGCTTCTCTGCCCGACTTAAGAAGTGGCCGCTGGATTGTCATCGGGCGCTTGGATTACAACACATCAGGTTTACTGCTGTTCACAACCGATGGCGAACTTGCCCATTCATTGATGCACCCCTCTAGCATGATCGAGCGGGAGTATCTCGTACGGGTTATGGGTAACGTTGACGACGATATGATTGCAACGCTCAAAAAAGGCGTTCAGCTTGATGACGGTCCCGCGCGTTTTACAGACGTGGTCGATGGTGGTGGCGAGGGCATCAATCGTTGGTTTTACGTTGTGCTCATGGAGGGCCGAAACCGTGAAGTCCGGCGACTATGGGAATCCCAAGGCCTCACCGTATCGCGCTTGAAGCGTGTTCGATACGGCGATGTGTTCATACCCTCGAAACTCAAGAAGGGGGAGTGGATGGAGCTTCCTAATAAAGATGTCGAAGTGCTCTATGGCATGGCGGGCATCGAGCCGAAACAGGCGAAGCCCCTCAGTGCCAAAGAGCAGGAAAAACTCGATCGCTTGGCCAAGAAAGCGGGTCGGAAAACTAGCCGACGGCTGTTTGATGGCGAATCGCGGATGGAGCGAAGGAAAAAGCGAAAATGAAGGGCCCGCACACTTGCTGATTGGCTAGTCTCTGCTCGTTCAGAGCGCGCCAAGCCCTCAGTGCTGTGCGCTCAGCCGCTGCCCGTTGAGTGCTTTGCTTGCGGCACTCATCAAATAAACCCATGCGTCCATGAGCGCTTCGGGGCTGGGGTTAGTCTCCGGCGGCTCCGCCGGGTAGGCCAGACGCCGCATCGCGGTATTGACCGCGCCCGGATTCAAGCTATTGACGCGAATGTTGGATACACCGCCTAACTCATCGGCCAATACCTGCATCATGCCTTCTGTCGCGAATTTCGATGTCGCGTAGGCGCCCCAAAATGCGCGCCCAACGCGGCCAACCCCTGAGCTAGTAAACACCACCGAGGCATCAGGCGCCGCCTCAAGCAGCTGCATGAGCGTTTGGGTCAGCATGAACGCCGCATTGACGTTGACCTGCATGACCTGATGCCACGTGGCAGCGCTGGTCTGGCTCATGGGCTTGCGGTCACCAAGGATGCTTGCGTTGTGCAGAATGCCATCGAGCTTGTTAATACTTTGCGACAGCTCCGTGGCTAGGGCGCAAAGGCCGTCGTGGGTGACCTGTGACAGGTCTGTCGGGATGATTGCCGGGGTAGGCAGCCCTTCCGCGACGATGGCGTCGTAGGTTGACTCCAGTTTGGCCTCGGTTTTGCCCAATAACAGAACTTCAGCCCCGCAGCGCGCATATGCCAGCGCGGCGGCGCGACCGATGCCCGCGCCTGCGCCGGTCACGAGGATGGTTCGTGCTTTGAGTTCATCTGATGCAGGCTGCCAGTCTTTGGGAACGAACGTCACTGAATCATCCTCATTATCATTTCCAGAAGTGCCTCGCTGGAGTCGACGCTGGCATCTGCCTGCCAGGCATTTGGGTCGTCGCCATCTTCGATATATCCGTAGGTAGCTGCAATAGTAAAGCAGCCCGCTCGTCTCCCGGCATCGATATCCCGCTTATGATCGCCAATGTAAATGGTTCGCTGGGGCAGGGCATCGAGCTGTTTGCAACCCAGTAAAATCGGTTCTGGGTGAGGCTTGGCGTGCACAACATCGCAGGGGGTGACCAAGCTCTGGGCGGGCGGCCGAAAGACCATGGCATTCATGAGTGGCTCAGCAAATCGGCGAAACTTGTTAGTCACCACGCCCCAGGGAATGCCCTCGGCGCCAAGATGCGTTACCAGCGCCTGAATGCTCGGGTAGGGCTTGGCAGAGTGCCCAAGCACGGCCTCGTAGTGGTTGAGAAATTCGCTGCGATAATCTTCGTATTCGGGGTGCGAGGCTTCTATGCCCAGCGCCAGCGTCACTAGCGCACCGGAGCCGTTGGATACCGATTTTCTGATGGATGACTGGTCCATTGGGGACAGTCCATGATTCGCGCGCATGCGCTGGACCACCGCGACGAATTCCTCTGCGGTATCAATCAGGGTGCCATCGAGGTCAAATATGACCGCTTCGGGCCGTCGGACATAGTCGTTCACTCGACGGTGCCCGGTTTTACCGCGCGCACCATGTAGTTCACCGATACATCCCGTTCATCAAGCCGGTAGTGGCGCGTAATCGGGTTGTACGTCAGCCCGGTCATCTGTTGGAGCTCGAGCCCTGCATCGCGAATCCAGCGCGCAAGCTCCGAGGGGCGAATAAACTTCGCGTACTCATGAGTGCCTCGGGGTAGCAGATTGAGCACGTATTCGGCGCCGACAATGGCAAAAGCGAACGCTTTGGGGTTGCGGTTAATCGTCGAAAAATACAGATCAGCGCCGGGCTTGGCGAGCTGACTGCAAGCCTTCAAGACGGCTGCCGGATCGGGAACGTGTTCAAGCATTTCCAGGCAGGTCACGACATCGTAGGTCTCGGGCGCTTGCTCAGCGAGGGCTTCAGCGGTGATTTTCTCGTAGTCGATGTCGAGTTGGCTTTCGAGTCGGTGAATCCGCGCGACGGACAGGGGTGCTTCGCCCATATCAATCCCCTTGGCCTTTGCTCCCCGCCAGGCCATTGCTTCGGTCAGGAGTCCGCCACCACACCCCACATCAAGTAGCGCTTTGCCATCCACGTGGGAAAAGCTGTCGATCCAGTTAGCTCGCAGGGGGTTGATTTCATGCAGTGGCTTGAATTCACTTGTGGGATCCCACCAGCGTGATGCGAGTGCTTCAAACTTGGCAATTTCAGCGTCGTCAACGTTGAGGTTAGTCATTGGCTGCTTTCTTCCTTGAGTAGTGCCGCGTCGCTCGATGATGCGCCGAACTCGGCGAGTTGGTTGCGCCAAAACTCTGCACGCTGAGCGATCGCCGGCCAGTCGAGTGTTTGTAATGCGCCGTCCCGTACCAGCATTTTACCGCCCACCCAGGTGTAAGTGACCTCGCAACCACTCGTCGCATAAACCAACTGCGAGAGCACGTTGTGAATCGGTTGAGTTCCCGGGCGATCGAGATCTACTGCGATCATATCCGCTAGCTTACCGACCTCCAGTGAGCCCAGTTTCGATTCATAGCCCAGGGCTTTCGCGCCATTGATGGTAGCCATTTCTAATGCGGTTTGTGCGGCCACTGCGGTAGGCTCCCCCGAGCCGACCTTTGCCAGCAAGGCGGCCGTCTGCAGCTCGCTGAGCATATTTAATCGATTGTTGCTGGCAGCACCGTCGGTGCCGAGCGCAACATTGATGCCGCGATCCAAAAGTTGTTGAGCCGGGCAGCTACCCGAAGCAAATTTCATGTTGGATTTCGGGCAGTGAATCACATGGGCGCCGGTTTCATCGATGACCGTTATATCGTCATCGGATACCGACGTCATGTGTACGCACTGAGTGCGGGGACCCAGCATGCCGATACGATTGAGCTGGTCGATCGGTCGCTCTCCGATTGCCTCCAGTGACATCTGTACCTCACCGTGTCCCTCATGAAGGTGTATTTGCAGCGGGGCGTCCAATTCATTGGCTAGCGTCGCCACGCGGCTCAGCGTCGGCTCGTCGACATTGTAAGTAGCGTGGGGGCCAAAACCAATCTCGATGCGCTCATGCTCGCGGTAACGATCCCGCAGCGCCAGGCCTTTGCCAAGATACTCTTCCGGATCTCTCGCCCAGCTTGTTGGCACAGACATGATGGGGAAACAAAGTTGAGCGCGAACGCCCAGCAAATCGGCGCGCTCGGCAGTGATGTCGGGGAAGAAATACATATCGCTAAATGTTGTGGTGCCCCCTAGCAGCAGCTCGGCGAGTGCCAGATCAGTACCGTCGCGGACAAACTCCTCTGACACAAAGTGTGACTCGGCAGGCCAGATATGATCCTTTAACCACGTCATCAGCGGTTGATCATCGGCATATCCCCGAAGGAGCGACATGGCGGCGTGTCCGTGGCAGTTGATGAATCCCGGCAGCAGTGCTTGCCCCGGCAGATCCAGATGCTCTTTAGCATCAAGCGTGCGCGCCGTTTCGGTCGGCAATATGGCTTGAATGGTGCCAGAGTCCACAACGATGCTGTGCTCCTGCAGCACCACACCTTGGGGCACAACGGGTACGATCCATCGGGGATGTATGACCAGATCTGGGGTGTTCATGGAGGATTCCTATCGCGGACGCCCCAGTATAACCGGAGCGCAGGATGTGCGTCCTCGTAACGGTGATACGACGAGGGTTTCAGTTCCTCGGAAAGGTGACTTTTGATGGCCGAGCCGACCGGAATTTGGTACGATAACTAGCTAATACATACCACCCCCTTTTCCCTTCCAGCGAAGCAGGCCGAATGGCAGAAACACCGAAAGATATTGCCCGAGAAGTTCTCCCGGTAAACATCGAGGATGAGCTGAAACAGTCATACATGGACTACGCGATGAGCGTCATCGTCGGTCGGGCCCTGCCCGATGTGCGCGACGGTCTCAAGCCAGTGCATCGGCGCGTTCTGTTTGCCATGAATGAGCTCAGTAACGACTGGAACAAGGCTTACAAGAAATCGGCCCGAGTGGTCGGTGATGTAATTGGTAAGTACCATCCCCACGGTGATTCGGCGGTATACGACACCATCGTGCGCATGGCCCAGACCTTCTCGCTGCGCTACACGCTTGTTGATGGGCAGGGTAACTTTGGTTCGGTTGATGGGGATCGCGCCGCTGCAATGCGCTACACCGAGATCCGCATGCGCAAACTGGCCCATTCATTGTTGGCCGATCTCGAGAAGGAAACCGTCGATTTCGTTGATAACTACGACGGTACCGAGCGCATCCCGTCGGTGTTGCCGACCCGCGTCCCCAATCTGCTGGTTAACGGCTCCTCGGGTATTGCTGTGGGTATGGCGACCAATATCCCGCCTCACAACATGCGCGAGGTGATTGCCGGCTGCATTGCGTACATCGATAACCCGGAAATCACAGTCGATGGTTTGATGGAGTACATCCCGGGTCCTGATTTTCCTACCGGCGCCATTATTAACGGGCGCGCGGGCATTGTTCAGGCGTACCGGACTGGGCGTGGGCGTATCTATGTGCGTGCGCGGGCGGAAGTCATCCATGATGACACCCGGGGCAAAGACATCATCATCATTTATGAAATCCCTTACCAGCTGAACAAGGCGCGATTGATCGAGCGGATCGCCGAGTTGGTCAAAGAAAAGAAAATTGAAGGTATTACCGAGCTGCGCGATGAGTCTGACAAGGACGGTATGCGCGTAGTGATTGAGCTGCGACGGGGTGAGGTGGGCGACGTCGTCCTCAATAACCTGTACGCGCAGACCGCTTTGCAGTCAGTCGTAGGCATTAACATTGTCGCGCTGGTGGATGGTCAGCCCAAAGTCCTCAACTTGCGGGACATGATTGAGGCATTTATCCGTCACCGCCGCGAGGTCGTGACCCGTCGAACAGTGTATCTGCTGCGCAAGGCTCGCGAGCGAGGGCACGTGCTCGAAGGTTTGGCGATCGCGCTGGCAAATATCGATGAAATCATCGACTTAATTAAAGCCTCGCCGACCTCAGCGGACGCCAAGGAAAAGTTGGTCGCGCGGTCGTGGACGCCGGGCGACGTGACGGCAATGCTTGAGCGCGCAGGCGCGGATGCCTGTCGCCCCGATGATCTTGATGCCGCCTTTGGCTTGCATTCAGGTCAGTATCATTTATCCCCCGCACAAGCTCAGGCGATTTTGGACTTGCGTCTGCATCGGCTGACTGGGCTCGAGCACGAAAAACTATTGCAAGAGTACGCGGACAAGCTGGCAGAGATCGCGGGCTACCTCGAAATTCTGGGTGACCCTGACCGACTGCGTCAGGTTATCCGTGACGAGTTGCTCGAAATTGTCGAAGAGTTTGGCGATGAGCGGATGACTGAAATCACCGACTCGCCCCACGACCTGACGGTCGAAGATCTCATTACTGAAGAAGACCGGGTGGTCACTATCTCCCACGGGGGCTACGCGAAAACCCAGCCGCTGACCGACTATCAGGCGCAGCGGCGAGGCGGAACCGGGCGTTCTGCGACCGCAGTTAAAGACGAGGACTTTGTCGAGCATCTACTGATCGCGAGTACCCACGCAACGATCCTGTGCTTCTCGAATCTGGGCAAAGTGTACTGGTTGAAGGTGTTTCATATTCCTTTGGCTAGCCGAAACTCCCGCGGTCGACCCATGGTCAATTTGCTGCCGCTGGACGATGGCGAGCGCATTACGTCCATATTGCCTGTCGAAGGTTATGACGACGGCCATTTCATTGTGATGGCGACGGCCAAGGGTGTTATCAAGAAGACAGAAATGAGCCAATTTGCCCGCCAGCGAAGTGTCGGCTTGCGTGCGATTGGTCTCGACGAGGACGATTGGCTCATCGGCACGGCGGTGACCGATGGCAACTGCGACATCATGCTTTTTTCCAGTGAGGGTAAAGCCGTCCGGTTTGCTGAGAGTGCAGTGCGCGCGATGGGTCGAACGGCTCGGGGTGTGCGCGGTATTAATCTCAGTGCAGATCACCGTCTAATCTCCCTCATCATCCCCAAGGCGGGCGGATGTATTCTGACCGTCAGTGAAAATGGCTACGGCAAGCGCACCGAGAATGTGGAGTTCCCGATCAAGGGGCGCGGCACTAAAGGCGTTATCGCGATGGCGACCACCGCCCGAAACGGGTCTTTGGTCGGTGCCGAACAGGTCTTTGAGACTGATGAACTTATGCTGATCTCTGACCAGGGTACAGCGGTACGCACAAGCGTTGCGGAAGTGTCTGTGTTGGGTCGGAATACCCAGGGCGTTAGGGTTATCCGGACCCGCGAAGATGAGCGCTTGGTGAGCGTCAGTCGAATTGCGGAAGACGATGATGCGGCAGAAGAAGCCGCGCCGGTCCATGCGGCGATCGATGACTCGGCTGCTGACGCTGAAGAGGCTGCTGATGGTACTGCTGCTGATAGTGCTGCTGATGGTGCTGCTGATGGTGCTGGCGACTCCCCCTCGACTGACGATCCAGACCTTACCGAGGAGGATTGATCTGTGACCCGAGCCCATAATTTTTGCGCTGGCCCCGCAGCGCTTCCCGAGGCAGTACTTGAGCGAGCGCGGGATGAGATGTTGGATTGGCATGGCGCCGGTGCGTCAATCATGGAGCTTAGTCATCGCAGCCCCGAGTTTGTAGGCGTGATGGAGCGTGCCGAGGCAACGCTGCGCCGATTGATGGGCATCGATGACGATTACGCAGTCCTGTTTGTTCAGGGAGGCGCGAGCCTCCAGTTTGCGGCAGTGCCACTTAATTTAGCGAGCGCGACGGACTCCGCAGACTATGTGGTGACAGGTCAGTGGTCAAAAAAGGCATTAGCGGAAGGCAAGCGTTTGGTGGATGCCCGTTTGGTTGCCAGTTCTGAAGAGACCAAGTACAGCACAGTACCTGCCCAGTGCGATTGGTCAGAATTGTCGGGAGCCTATTTGCATTACTGCCCCAACGAGACCATCGGTGGTGTGGAATTCGGTTGGATCCCCGATGTCGAAGCACCGTTAGTTGCCGATATGTCATCGACGATCCTATCGCGTCCCATTGATGTGTCACGTTTCGGTGTGATCTATGCGGGCGCGCAGAAAAATATTGGTCCTGCGGGTGTCGCGCTGGTGATTGTGCGCAAAGATCTATTGGGTCGTGCGCGCTCGGATTGTCCCGCCATGCTCAATTGGCAAACTGCCGCAGACAACGACTCGATGTACAACACGCCGCCAACATTTTCTGTCTATCTGGCTGGGTTGGTTTTTGAATGGTTGGAGGCTCAGGGTGGGCTTTCAGCGATGGAGGCAATCAATCGGCGCAAAGCAGAGCGCTTATACGGGTTGATTGATAGTAGCGATTTTTACGCCAATCCGGTAGAGCTACCAAGCCGGTCGTTGATGAACGTGCCGTTTACGCTGGCCGACGCCGCCCTCGACAAAACGTTTCTTGCCGAGTCTGAGGCTGCGGGGCTTTTGAATCTGAAAGGGCACCGCTCGGTCGGTGGTATGCGCGCCAGTATCTACAATGCGGTCTGCGAGTCATCGGTCGCAGCTTTGTGCGACTTCATGGCGGATTTCGAGCAGCGCCACGGCTGATTTATGGCGAGCGATGAGCAACTGGCAGAGATTCGCGCCCGCATCGACAGTATCGATGCGCAGTTGCTAACGCTCATTAGTGACCGTGCCCGCTGCGCCCAGGCAGTCGCTGAGATCAAACTGGCTGCGGCCCGAGAAGCAACAGAAGAAGCTCCGATGTTTTATCGCCCGGAGCGAGAAGCGCAGGTATTGCGTTCTATCCAAGAGCGAAATCCAGGCCCTTTACCTGCCGATTACATTGCTCGGATTTTCCGCGAGATCATGTCGAGCTGTCTGGCTCTGGAGCAGCCTCTAACTGTTGCCTATCTCGGCCCCGTAGGAACCTTTTCTCAGTCGGCCGCGCGCAAGCATTTTGGTCAATCGGCAATCCCGCGGGCGCTGCCATCAATACAGGCGGTCTTTCGGCAGGTCGAGGACCGGCACTGTGATTTTGCAGTGGTACCCGTTGAGAACTCCACCGAAGGCATGGTCGGCCAGACCTTGGATTGTTTTCTGGAGTCGCCCCTGCAGATCGTGGGCGAAGTGGAACTGCCTATCGTGCACCACTTACTCGCCCAAGCCGACACAGATAAAGCGGATTTAACGGTCATCTATGGTCACGAGCAGGCCCTGGCTCAATGCCGAAATTGGCTCGATACCCAGTATCCCAACGTTGCTCGTGAAGCTTGTTCAAGCAATGGTGAGGCGGCGCAGCGCGCTCAGCAGCAGCGGGGCGTTGCGGCGATTGCCGGAGATCTTGCTGCAGAGACTTATGAGTTACAAAAGCTCGCTGAATCTATTCAGGATTTGGTATCCAACACCACGCGGTTTCTGGTGCTTGGCCGCGAGGCGGTGCCGCCGAGTGGTAAAGACAAGACATCCATATTGGTGTCAGCCAGAAACAAACCGGGGGCTCTCCTCGGATTGCTGAGACCGTTTGAAGACTCGGGTGTTAGTCTGACGCGTATCGACTCTCGGCCCTCAAAAACCGAGAAATGGACCTACGTCTTCTACATCGAATGCGAAGGGCATGTTGAAGATGCTGTGATTGCCGAGATAATGACCGAGCTCGAAGAGCATTCGATCATGCTCAAGCGCCTCGGTTCTTACCCGCGCGCACCGATCTGATCCCGATGACGTTTTCCGCCCAGCGAATTGCACTTCTGGGGCTAGGCCTTATTGCCGGGTCTTTGGGAAAAGCCCTGCGCGCCGGAGGATGGCAGGGGGAGCTTGTGGGTTGGGGGCCTCGCGAGCAGAGCCTGCGCCGCGGCGTCGAACTTGGGGTCATCGATCGGTTTTCGCTGGATTTGGATGCCGCCATTGCCGGTGCCGATATCGTCGTAATTGGCGCGCCGCCAATTGCCACCGGCGAACTCCTCGGCATGCTGTTGCCGCGTTTAGCCACCGTGGATTCCCAGCCCATCGTCACCGATCTAGCCAGTATCAAAGGCTGGGTGATCGAACAGGCTGCACATTCATACAGCCGGTTTGTGCCCGGACACCCGATTGCTGGCTCTGAGCACAGTGGCGTGGCCGCATCGGTCGCAACGCTGTTTGCGGGGCGAGAGGTTATTTTGACCCCTGAGGCCGAAACGGATGCTACTGCCATGCAGCAGGTATCCGCGATGTGGCAGTTAACCGGCGCACGGGTAACAACCATGTCGGTCGCGGATCATGACGCGGCGTTGGCAGCGAGCAGCCACTCCCCTCATATGGTGGCCTATGCCCTGACAATGGCACTGTCCAATGATCCGCTAACGCCGATGAAGCATGGTGGCGGCGCTTTGCGCGATATGACGCGCATCGCGGGGTCAGATCCGGTCATGTGGCGCGATATTGCACTGACCAACCGCGATGCGGTGGTTGAGGCGATGTCAGCGGTCGAGCGCGAGCTCGCAGAGGTTAAAGCACTGATCGCGGCAGGTGATGGCGATGCAATGCATGAGTATTTTGCGCGTTGTCGCGACGTCAGGCGTAGCCACGATGCTGTTTTAAACCCCTTGTTTACAAATTTTGAGACCGATCCATCGACGGTCGTTAACAAGCAGACGAAAGAGTAATAAGCCATGAAATTTCTGGTCAAACCCGGCGGTGCTTTGGTTGGGCGGTTGCGGGTCCCCGGCGATAAATCTATGTCCCACCGCTCGGTCATGCTCGGTTCGATGGCCGAAGGCACAACCCGGGTATCGGGTTTCCTCGAAGGTGAAGATGCACTGGCGACGGTCGCTGCGTTTCGGTCCATGGGAGTGCAGATTGAAGGGCCGGAAAATGGCGAGTTGCAGATACACGGCGTTGGCTTAGACGGACTCCAGCCCCCGACCGAGCCCCTTGATATGGGCAATTCCGGTACCAGTATGCGTTTGCTCAGTGGCATTTTGGCCGGCCAGAGTTTTGCCAGTGAATTAACCGGCGACGTCTCACTACAGAAGCGACCAATGGGGCGCGTCATTACGCCCCTCAGCAGCATGGGCGCCAAGGTTCACTCGGCAGAGGATGGCAGGCCGCCGCTGCATATCGAAGGCGGTCATCAACTCAAAGGTATCCACTACGACCTACCCATGGCCAGTGCCCAAGTAAAGTCGGCGGTGCTTCTCGCTGGACTGTTTGCATCGGGTCGAACGTCTGTCACCGAGCCCGCACCAACCCGCGACCATACTGAGCGCATGCTGCGCGGATTCGGTTATGACGTGCAAGCGATCAATGGCGTCATCAGTCTCGAAGGTGGTGGTCAACTGACCGCAGCGACGATTGATGTGCCCGCCGATGTCTCCTCGGCAGCATTTTTTTTGGTCGGTGCAAGCATCGCACCGGGCTCTGATCTTGTGTTGGAGCATGTCGGCATGAACCCCACCCGCATTGGGGTGCTCAATATACTTGGGCTGATGGGTGCTGATATTTCGGTTCTGAATGAGCGTGAGGTCGGGGGTGAGCCGGTGGCCGATCTTCATGTGCGCTATGCGCCCTTAAAAGGTATCGACATCCCGCTGGAGGAGGTGCCTCTCGCGATTGACGAGTTTCCCGCGCTCTTTATTGCAGCGGCCTGCGCTGAGGGCACCACCGTTCTCTCGGGAGCCGAGGAACTGCGAGTAAAAGAGAGCGATCGTATCGCCAGCATGGCCGAGGGTTTGACGACCCTTGGTATCACTAACGTTGTAAAGCCCGACGGTATCGTTATCGAGGGTGGCGAGATGGGCGGCGGCGCTATTCGCACATTCCACGATCACCGAATCGCTATGAGTTTCGCCATCGCGGGGCTGCGCGCGGGCGGTGCCATTGAGGTCCTTGACTGCGATCACGTGTCAACGTCGTTTCCGAGCTTTGCCAGCTTGTCCGCGGGTATCGGTTTGCGTCTCAGCGAGGCGGAATAGTCATGTCGGTGCCGGTGATTTGCGTCGATGGTCCCAGTGGTGCGGGCAAGGGAACCATAAGCCAACGGCTTGCTGAACATCTGGGATGGCAGCTGCTCGATAGTGGTGCCTTGTATCGGGTTGTTGGTCACGCCTGCGTTGAGCAGGGCATTGCCTGGCACGATGTACCCGGCGTAACCCGAGTAGCCCGGGGGTTGGATGTGACCTTTGAGCCCGGATCTCGGGGTGTCGGCGTGATTTTGGCAGGAAAAGATGTCACCGCCGCGATTCGTTCGGAATTTGGTGGCCAAGGCGCATCGGCGGTTGCCGCGATACCTGAAGTGCGCGAGGCGCTGCTTGAGCGCCAGCGCGAGATGGCCATTTCGCCGGGGCTGGTAGCGGACGGGCGAGATATGGGCACAACCGTTTTTCCATCGGCGCCACTCAAATTATTCCTGACGGCGAGCGCTCAGGCTCGCGCGGAGCGACGCCAGGCCCAGTTGCTAGAAAGGAGTGAAAGTGTTAGCCTGCCGCGCCTTCTTGAAGCCATCAAGGAGCGTGACGCCCGCGATTCCAACCGTGAAGCGTCACCGCTCGTCGCAGCGGAGGATGCCGTCACCATAGACAGTACATCACTGTCCATCGATGAAGTCTTCAACCGCGCGATCGACCTTGTGACTGAAAGAGGACTAGGAGCGCGGATTTCCGGCTGACGGCCAGACACCTCGGAACCCGCTTTTTAATCATGACCCGACTTTGTCTGGAAGTCGATTGGTGTGGCTTTGCCACTTATAAAATAGGTATTTTTGATGAGCGAATCATTCGCCGAGCTGTTTGAAGAGAGCCTCAAGACCGTCGAGATGGAGCCCGGAGCAATTGTTACCGGTGTAGTTATCGACATTGATAATGAATGGGTAACTGTCCACGCTGGCCTGAAGTCAGAAGGTGTTATCCCCCTCGACCAATTCGTGAACGCCAATGGCGAATGCACATTAAACGTTGGGGATGAAGTTCAGGTTGCCCTTGAGACCGTTGAAGACGGTTTCGGCGAGACCAAACTTTCCCGTGAAAAAGCCAAGCGCGCCGAGGCCTGGAAGCGTCTCGAAGCAGCGCACGTTGCCGATGAAGTTGTCACCGGTGTGATCAATGGCAAGGTCAAAGGTGGCTTTACGGTCGATATCGACTCGATCCGAGCGTTCCTGCCAGGTTCACTGATTGATGTCCGCCCCGTGCGCGAGACGACCCATCTCGAAGGCAAGGAACTGGAATTCAAGGTCATCAAGCTTGACCAGAAGCGCAACAACGTTGTGGTTTCTCGCCGAGCAGTCATGGAAGCGGCCAACAGCGCTGAGCGCGAAGAACTGCTCGAGAATCTGCAGGAAGGTATGTCGGTCAAGGGTGTGGTCAAGAACCTCACCGATTACGGCGCCTTTGTTGATCTCGGTGGCGTAGACGGCCTGCTGCACATCACCGACATGGCTTGGAAGCGTATAAAGCATCCGAGCGAGATCGTAGAAGTTGGTCAGGAAATGGATGTCAAAATCCTCAAGTTCGATCGCGAGCGCAATCGCGTATCACTTGGACTTAAGCAGCTGGGCGAAGATCCATGGGTTGAAATTACCAACCGTTACCCAGAGGGTGCCCGGGTTAATGCTCGAATCACCAACCTGACTGATTACGGCTGCTTTGCGGAAATCGAAGAGGGTGTTGAAGGTCTGGTGCACGTCTCTGAGATGGATTGGACTAACAAGAACGTTCACCCATCGAAGATTGTGCAACTGGGTGATGAAGTGGAAGTCATGGTTCTCGATATCGATGAAGATCGACGTCGTATCTCATTGGGTATCAAGCAGTGCACTCAGAATCCATGGGATGCCTTTGCTTCTGATCACGCCAAGGGCGACCGTATCTCGGGCACCATCAAGTCGATCACTGACTTCGGTATCTTCATCGGTTTGGATGGCAACATCGACGGTCTGGTTCACTTGAGCGACATCAGCTGGAATGAGACTGGCGAAGAAGCTGTCCGCAACTACAAGAAAGGCGATGAGATCGAAACCGTCATTTTGTCTATCGATCCCGAGCGTGAGCGCATCTCACTGGGTATCAAGCAGATGGAAGAAGACGCGTTCACCTTGTATGTGAGCGACAACGATCGCGGTGCTATCGTCACCGGTCAAGTGACCGAAGTCGATGCGAAGGGCGCTGTCATCAAGCTTTCTGACGAGGTCGACGGCTATCTTAAAGTTGCAGATATCAGCCGCGAGCGCGTAGAAGATGCACGTTCGGTACTGAGTGTTGGCGAGTCTGTTGAAGCGAAGATCATCAACGTTGACCGCAAGAACCGTGGTCTTGGGTTGTCGATCAAAGCCAAGGATATGGACGATGAGAAAGAGGCCGTCCAGTCACTTAAGCAAGACGAAGTGGCGTCACCTGGCACAATTGGTGACCTGATCAAGGCGCAAATGGATAAGTGATTTGCTCATTGATTGATGAAAAGGCCGGCTTTTGCCGGCCTTTTTCGTTTCAGAGGATGTAATACGAATACCTCGGTTCGGCGGGGCAGGAGCTAAGGCTACGTCAGCAGTACTTTATGGCGTCGGCGACGCTTCAGGATGTGATTGTGCGATGGCTTTCACGGGCTGACGGTACGCTGCAGAACTTCGCTGAGGGCAATGTATTTCAGCTGAACGACACACACCCCATTGTCGCCATCCCTGAGCTCATGCGCCTACTTATGGATGAGCATCATTTGAGTTGGAACACAGCGTGGGACATCACCACCCGTTGCATGGCGTATACCAATCACACATTACTGCCCGAGGCCCTTGAGACCTGGTCGCTGCAGTTGATGGATGGTCTGTTACCGCGAATTGCTGAAATTATTCGTGAAATCGATCGGCGTTGGACGGCTGAGCTTCGGGAGAGTGGCTTGTTCACGCGCGACCAAATTGCACGGATGGCCGTCATCGCCTATGAGCCCGATCAACGTGTGCGCATGGCTAACATGGGCGTTGTCGCCTGTTTCTCGGTAAACGGGGTTGCAGCGTTACATACCCAATTGATCAAAGACGGCTTGTTTAAAGATTTCTACACCCTAGCCCCTAGCAAGTTCAATAATAAAACTAATGGGGTTACGCCACGCCGCTGGCTGGACTTTAGCAACCGAGGATTAGCGGGTTTGATTACCGAAGTGGTTGGACCTGGCTGGCAGACCGACCTTGACCGTCTGGAAGGGTTGGTCAGCGTTGCGGAAGACTCGGCATTTCAGGATCGCTTTATGGCGATCAAGCGTGAGAATAAAGATCGACTGGCGCAATTGGTGACCGATACCACCGGTGTGCTCATTGATCCGGCCACTATGATGTTCGATGTGCAGGTCAAGCGGATTCACGAGTACAAGCGCCAGTTGTTGAACCTGTTGCACGTGGTTCACCTGTATGACCGAATTCTGCAAGGTGATACTGCCGGTATGACGCCTCGATGCGTGCTGATCGGTGGCAAGGCGGCTCCCGGCTATGCTTTTGCCAAGCGCATTATTAAATTTGCCAATGATGTCGCTGCCACAATTAACAACGATTCCCGTGCTGAGGAGCTGTTGAAGGTCGTGTTTTTCCCGAACTATCGGGTGAGCTCCATGGAGATTATTTGTCCAGGCACCGATCTTTCCGAGCAAGTGTCGACCGCCGGCAAAGAAGCCTCGGGCACTGGCAATATGAAATTTATGATGAACGGCGCGGTGACCCTCGGCACCCTCGATGGGGCAAATATCGAAATCCGCGAGGCCGCGGGGGAAGACAATTTCTTTATGTTTGGTCACACGGCGGCAGAGGTCGCCGAGTTACGCCGGGATTACGACCCCAGTGCTTGGGTCGATGCCGATCCAGCATTGGCGCGCACGCTAGCGTTGATTGATTCAAACATTTTCAATAATGAGCATCCCGACATCGCAAGGGATGTGCTCGCATCAGTGTGGTCTCCCCACGAACCGTGGGTGACATTGGCGGATTTCACCAGTTACCGGCAGGCACAGGTGGACGCTGGAAATGCTTGGGCTGACACTCGTGCCTGGGCAAAAATGGCGGTTATGAATACCGCGATGAGTGGCCGTTTTTCCAGCGACCGCACGATCGCGCAATATCGGGACGAAATTTGGTTTTCGGCGGGAAACAACGGTTAAAAACTGCTTTTAAATTAGTAAGTTGCAAACCGACGGCGACCATTGGACAATGGCGGGCCAAGAACGATTGATGAACGCCGATGACCCGTAGCGAGTTAATAGACCTTATCGCGTCGCGACAGACGCAACTCAGTGCCAAAGACGTGGAACTGGCAGTGAAACTGATGATTGATCATATGGCCGAGTCACTGGCCAGTGGAGAGCGGATCGAGATCCGAGGCTTCGGTAGTTTCTCGCTGCATTATCGGGAGCCCCGTCGCGGTCGCAATCCCAAGACCGGCGATTCCGTGGATCTTGAAGGCAAGTATGTTCCCCATTTCAAGCCCGGTAAGGAGCTACGCGAGCGCGTCAACCGCTCGCTAAAGGCCGGGTTCTAAACGTGTCGCTGCTGCGAGCGCTGTTGGGCATCCTGATGCTGGTCGCAATGATCGTAGCTGGGGGGCTTTTCGCGCTGCAGAATACGGTACCGGTGCCCGTCGACTTGCTCGTCATACAGTTGGCCGAGCGGACTTTGGCTTTGTGGTTGTTGCTGTCGCTGTCTCTCGGCGTAGTTTTAGGGCTTGGCGCGGCATCTGTTATGTTGTTCAGTCAGCGAGCGCGACTCGCCGCTCTGCGTCGGCAAAAGCAGCGGCTATCGCTGGAAGTTGATCGCCTTCGAAAGGTCGGACTAACCGACAGTGAATGATCTGTTACTGCTCGGCATCCTATTCTTGGCTGTCGCACTCGGCTGGTGGCTCGGTCGGCATGGTGAAAAGCGTCTTCGACTAGCGTGGGACCCGTCATCGGCATTGCCTTCCCAGTATTACCGCGGTTTGAATTTTCTGCTCGATGGCAGCCAGGACAGTGCCATTGATGCGTTCACCCAGGCGCTGGAAGTCAATAGTGAAACCTTTGATACTCATATCGCCCTCGGTAACGTGCTGCGTAAACGTGGTGAAGTCGAGCGGGCCATTCGCATCCATCAGAATTTGCTTGCCCGCCCGAGTCTGCCTGTGGGTCAACTGCATCTTGCCCACCTTGAGTTGGCGCGGGACTACATATCCGCGGGCTTGTTTGATCGTGCAGAGCGCTTACTGCTCGACTTGGTGTCCGAGTCTGGAAGACATCGCCGGGTAGCCCGTCGCCATCTCTTAGAAATCTACGAAGCACAGCGGGACTGGCAGGCGGCACGCGATGTGGCTGATGCGCTGCAGACGAAACGATCGCTCTTGCGTGGGAGTTCTCCAGTAGCTGACGAGGTGGGTCAGCCTGTTCCGGTGTTATTGGCGCATTATTGTTGTGAGCAAGCCAACGACGCCCTAGAGCGCAACGATTTTGCGGCGGCGAGATCCCATTTGAATCAGGCCCTGAAATACGATCGAGGCAGCGTCAGGGCGACGCTGCAGTTGGGTGAGTTGGAGCTCAAGTCCGGCAATCCCGCGAAGGCCGCCAAAATATTGAAGAACATCAACGATCAGGATTCCGATTTCGTTCCAGCGAGTGTCGAGCTGCTCCGTCAGAGCCTTGTCGCCATTGGTCGCCGTGAAGAGTTGCAGCGCTATCTCGAGGTCTGCTTTCAGGCAAACCCCAGTACACCGCTGGTGCTGGCTATCGCAGAAGAAATCCGCGATACCCAAGGCGCGGAGGAGGCGAAAGCGTTTCTGCGCGAGAGTCTCTCAGCCAAACCCTCTCTGCGTGGTCTTGCGATGTTGATGCGGTTACACAATGCAGCGGAAGCGGGCGACGATGAGTATCTGCAGATCGATATCATCAAGCGCTTGGTTGAGGCGCGTTCTACGTATCGCTGCTTCCACTGCGGATTTAAGGGTCAGCAGCTTCACTGGTATTGCCCCGGGTGTAAGCATTGGGGCACGGTCCGCGACCAGGGAACAACAGGAGAATTTGTACGTGCCTGACGTCAAAATAGAAGCTGGGTCAGAGAGCCGCGATCCCATAGGGCCGCTGATTGTTGCCCTCGATGTGTCATCCGCCGCTGAAGCGATTGGAATCGCCGACCGGCTTGATCCGGCCCGATGTCGAGTGAAAGTGGGCAAGCAATTGTTCACCCGTGAAGGGCCTAGCTTAGTCACGGCGTTACATGATCGGGGCTTTCAGGTCTTTCTCGACCTAAAGTTTCACGACATACCCAACACGGTGGCGCAGGCTGTGGCCGCTGCCGCTGACCTCGGTGTTTGGATGGTCAACGTTCATGCAAGCGGTGGCAGCCGCATGATGCAGGCCGCTCAAGCGGTACTGGCTGATCGCGAGCAAGCACCGATTCTGATAGCGGTGACGGTACTGACCAGTATGAGCGCCTCGGATCTGATAGAGCTTGGTGATACCCGAACACCCGAGGAGCGGGTGTTGTCGCTTGCAAAGTTGACCGCCGATAGCGGGTTGCGTGGGGTAGTGTGCTCTGCGCAGGAGGCGCCGGCGATTCGCGCTGCACTGGGTAATGATTTTCTGCTGGTAACGCCAGGCATCAGGCTCCCAGGTGACGCGGCTGGGGATCAGCGACGGGTGATGACGCCCGTCAGTGCCATCGCTAATGGC
Organism: Luminiphilus sp.; assembly: GCA_965655505.1. Lineage (GTDB taxonomy): Bacteria > Pseudomonadota > Gammaproteobacteria > Pseudomonadales > Halieaceae > Luminiphilus. Next base: position 12,206 of record CBFHHJ010000007.1, on the reverse strand, counting down.
GCTAATTACTTGGTGATGGGCCGGTCAATTACCGGTGCTGTCGATACCGATCAGGCAATTTCCGAAACCTTGTCATCTCTAGCGTCCAAATGAGGGGCGTGGCCGCAGATGCTGTCTGACGGTCTGGGTGAAAACCGTAATCTGCGCTTGGGTCGCTACCGAACCCAGACTGAGCAATTACGGAGATTAATCTATGATTCAGGCATTTTTAGGCAACCAATCAGCCCACGTTTTTGATGCATCTACTTCTGTCCAGCAGTTCCTTCGTCGCGGCGGCACGGTCTTGTTGCTGCTGCTTGCCGTTGGCGCAGCAACACTGGGCGCCCCGGCTTTTGCCGGCGATCCGGTGGTCGTCAATATCAATACGGCGGGTCCAGAGGAGTTATCAGAGGGCTTATCAGGCATTGGGCTGGCCAAGGCGTATCGAATTGTCGAATATCGTGAAGCCCACGGCCCTTTTGAAGCAGTGGAAGAGCTTGCAGAGGTTCGCGGTATTGGCGCCAACACCGTTGAAAAAAACCGGGAAGCCATCACGTTACAGTAAGGCGTCTATAGCGCCCGGGGCGCCTGTATGATCTTGCTTACAGGCGCCTCGGGTTACCTTGGCCGCGCCCTGTGCGCCAATTTAATTGCAGCGGATTCCCCGGTTGTCTCTGCTGGGCGAAGCGTTTACCACGACGATAGAATTGAGCACCGAGCCCTTGATCTGTCACGCAGTGCCGGTGTTCGCGAAGCATTAGCGGGGGCCACCACAGTGATTCACTGCGCGGGTGTCGCCCACAACAAAGGAGCATTAGCTGACTACGACAACATCAATGTGCGCGCTTCGATGGCGCTCGCAGATGCAGCGGTGGCCCAAGGCGTAAAGCGATTCATTTATCTTTCGTCTCTCAATGTTGTGCCCCCAGACGCGTGTGACCCCCAGGTCTCAGCGGCCTCGTTTCCGCAGCCCTCAGAGCGTTATGCGGCTTCGAAGTGGCGCGCCGAGCAGCAGTTGGAGGCTCTGGTCGCCTATTCGAATACTGAACTCGTGCTTGTCAGGCCCTCGCTCATCTACGACCGGGAGCTCACCGCCAATTTGGCGACCCTTGCGCGTCTCGCTCATCAGGTGCCGTTTGTGTTGCCCGAGGTGGGGCATCGCTCCATGATTTCGCGATCGGACCTTGTGGCGCTATTAACACACCTGGTTAGTTGCTCACTGGGCACGAATGATTCAGGTGTCCATCGTATGGCGGTGACTGATGGCCAGCAGTACTCGGCGGGAAGGATGTCGCGGGCGTTTGCTGGGCGAACGAGTTGGCCCTTGCCGAAGCTGTTCTGGCGGGCTGCCAGCGCGATTTGGGATTGGCGGGTTGGCGGGGCTCAGGGTGCTACGTGGTCATCGATTGCATCGCCCCATTGGACCGGCACCGTTGAGCCGGTTGACGGGTGGCGACCCACGGTGACCTTGGAGAGCCTTTTTGGTGATGTTGGCGATGTCGGAAACGGCGGTGCAGCGCTATGATTCTGGCGCTTTCTCTGGGGGTGAGTCTTCTTAGCTTGCTGCTTTTCATGAAGATGGCGGACCGTGTCGGATTGCTAGATCGACCTAATGATCGCAGTCAGCATAACCGTCCGACCGTGGTGGGTGGCGGGATTGCAGTTGCTCTGAGTTGTAGTGTGACACTTGTCGTTTTAGACGCCTTCAAGCCCGCCTTATTCGACCTTTACCAACCCCATACCGTTTGGATCCTCGCTGGTCTTGGTATGTGTTTGGCGTTGACGGGGCTTGCTGATGATCGCTTTAACCTACCCAGTGGTCCTCGCTTGGTCATCTACTTACTGTGCGCGGCAGGTTTTCTCCTGTTTGCGGGCTCTTCGATGGGCTTGGTGCTCACGGTGGCGACAGTATTGCTGCTCGTTTGGGTCATTAACCTATTTAATTTTATGGATGGCGCGGATGGCTACGCAACAACACAGGCCCTGAGTGTTTGCGTCGGCCTCGCGATCCTGGCTTGGATTGTTGCACCGGAGGCAACCGTGTTGCCCCTCGCGGCACTGATACTTGCCTCGGCGCTTCTCCCCTTGATGTGGTTTAACTGGCCGCCCGCTAAGCTGTTTATGGGGGATGCGGGGGCCGTATATATCGGCAGTTACTTGGGAGTGCTGGGGCTACTGGCTTACGTGACGGATGTTCGCCTGGCGTGTGTTTGGCTGATTTTGATGATGCCATTTCTTGTTGACGCGTCTTTGACGCTAGTCATTCGTCTCAAGGGAGGGCACTTACCCCACGTAGCCCATCGCGACCATGCTTATCAGCGTCTAATCGAGCAAAGTCAAAGCCCCTTGCACCTCAATATTGCTTTACTCATGGTTCAGGGTGTGTGGCTGTTCCCATTGGCCGCATGGGCTGCCATCGGAAACTATTCCCCTTGGATCGCGGTAATTTTGTCGGCAATTCCTTTCGTCCTGTTTGTGGCCTACCAGCGGCGTACCCCGTAAACTGGACGATTGTTTAGTTGGCGACTACCGTATTGGTGGGTGCGCCGCTCAGTCCCCGATACGGAAGGAATCATGGTTAGATCCCTAGCCCATCGAATCAAGACACCTTTCGGCCGACTGGCTGAACGTTGGTTCACTGAAGAACCCAATCACACAACCCCCTTTAACCTTCGTTTTACGTCACTGCTGATGCTCGATTTGGCGGTGGCCGCATTGTCACTGATGGGCGCGGTCGCGCTTGGGGCTGAGCGGTCGCCGTTGCCTCAAAATGCCAACGAGGTCGTTGTCGGATTGATTAGCCTGTTGGCGACGTCGGTGATATTCGTGCGTCAAAGCCTTTATCGGTCGCTGATTCGTCATATGGGACAGCAGGCGGTTTGGGATCTGATTCGCTCAGTGAGCTACTCGGCGTTGGTTCTCGGCGCCGCTATTTTCTTCACGCAGGTTGAGGTCTCGCGATCGGCCCCGCTTGTCTATTGGTTGTTGCTGTTTGTGGGAACAGGCGGGTTACGCATGGTCATGCGTGCCTGGCACCAGGCCTCGGCCCGGTCGGGCGCCAAGCGGGTGATTATCTATGGAGCGGGTGAGTCCGGCCGGCAGCTCTTGCACGCGCTCAACCACGGTTCGTCTTATCGGGTAGTGGCGTTTGTTGATGACAACATTGCCATGCACGACACTTTAATTAATGGTCGCCCAGTGCTGCGCTCTGATTTGTTGGAGACACTCGTGCAAGAGTACGGGGTTGCTCAGGTTCTGCTCGCAGTACCCTCAGCTTCGCATGAGCGGCGTCGAGAAATTATCAGCTCGCTGGTCGGAATGCCGGTACACGTTCGTACCGTGCCCAAAATTTCCGAGCTCGTGGCTGGGCGCGCCAGTGTTAACCAAATTCAGGATGTGGATCTTGACGATTTGTTGGGGCGTGATCCGGTGCCACCGCATCCCGAGCTCATCGACAGCTGTATAACCGACAAGGTTGTCATGGTGACCGGTGCTGGGGGCTCAATTGGTTCGGAGCTCTGTCGACAAATTCTTGATTCGCGCCCTAAAGAACTCATTCTCCTCGAGGTCTCGGAGTTTGCCTTGTACAAAGCCGAGCGCGAACTCCGTGCTTTGTGTCAGGAGCGGCAGTTGCGTTTTCCAGTGATCACGCTGCTGGGAACGGTCCGAGACGAGCGCCGGCTTGAATCCTTATTTCGGACCTTCAAGGTTGATACGGTTTACCATGCGGCAGCCTACAAGCACGTGCCAATGGTTGAGCACAATATTGCCGAGGGCGTTATGAATAACGTGCAGGGCACCTGGTCCGCAGCCCAGGCCGCCCATCGCGCCGGTGTATCGACGTTTGTTTTGGTGTCTACCGATAAAGCTGTGCGACCCACCAATGTGATGGGCGCTTCAAAGCGTTTTGCTGAGCTGATACTGCAGGCCATGGCGCAGTTAGACACACAGACGCGTTTTTGTATTGTGCGCTTTGGCAATGTCTTAGGTTCGTCGGGGTCGGTTGTTCCCTTGTTCAGGGAGCAGATCGAGCAAGGTGGACCGGTCACAGTCACTCATCCAGAGGTCTCCCGTTACTTTATGAGTATTCGCGAGGCCGCGCAGTTGGTCTTGCAAGCCGGTGCGATGGGCACGGGCGGCGATGTTTTCGTACTCGATATGGGTGAGCCAATCCGCATTGTTGATCTTGCTCGACGAATGATCCGCTTGAGCGGCTATGAATTAGAGGGCGACGCGTTGTCCTCTGACCATATTGACATTGAGTTCATTGGTTTGCGCCCTGGTGAAAAATTGCATGAGGAATTGCTGCTAGGCACCTCGGTTGCGGGCACTGGGCATCCAATGATTATGCGGGCCGAAGAGGCTTGCCTCGATTTCGAGGAGCTTGAGGCCGCGACTAAAGTACTGATGACAGCCTGTGATCAATTGGATTGTGGCGAAGTGACTCGTATTCTCCATCAGCATGTCATTGGCTATGCAGGTCACGAGCCCCGTTACGACTTTATCTGGGTGAAAGAGGGCCGCGTTGGAAAGCGCCAGCGTAAGCCACTGGAAGCGGGGAATGTCACTCATTTACCAATCCTCCAGAACCCTCCCCGAAGTTAACGCAAGCGCGTAAACTGATCACCTCCGTTTTTGTTGAGGTGAATGATGGCCAGCTTTGATGTGTTTAATGGTGACGCTGATGGCATCTGCGCACTTCTCCAGTTGCGCCAGCAGGCGCCGAACGATGCCCAACTGATCACTGGGGTTAAACGTGACATCGCATTGCTAGAGCGTGTTCCTGCTGAAGCCGGAGACACAGTGACAGTGCTTGATGTTTCTCTCGATAAGAACCGAGCACCGCTGGCCCGTATTCTCGACGCCGGCGCCTCAGTCTTTTATGTCGACCATCATCACCCGGGCGATATACCAACCTCGGATCACCTGACTGCCTTGATCAATGTGGCGCCCGAGGTGAGTACCTCTTCCTTGGTCAATGGCTATCTGAGGGGAGCCCGCGCCGGATGGGCAGTTGTGGGCTGTTACGGGGATAATTTAGATACCACGGCTGAGAAAATTGCCGCCACGATGTCCTCTGTTGGCGATCTCGCGCGCTGGAAGGCTTTGGGCGTGTTGATTAACTACAACGGTTACGGCGCCAAGGTAGATGACTTGCATTTTGCGCCCGAAAACCTTTATCGACGGCTGTTGCCCCACGACAGCCCCGATGACTGCCTTGAGAATGATCCCGAACTGTTCGCGACGTTGAGTGCCGCTTACGACGATGATATGCGTCACGCGGAGACCGCGCCGCGACTGGTTGAAGATGGTGTTATCGCCGTCGTTGAATTCCCCGATGCGCCATGGGCTCGGCGTGTGAGTGGTGTGTACGGCAACTATCTGGCGAACTACGCCCCCGATCGGGCGCACGCTGTTGTGACAGAGATTCCCGAGGGTTATTTGGTGAGTGTGCGAGCACCGCTTAACAATCGTACGGGTGCTGACGTGGTATGCCGTCAGTTCGCAACAGGTGGCGGTCGTGCCGCTGCTGCCGGTATCAATGCGCTTCCCGCGGAAGAGCTTGATCGGTTTGTTGACGTCCTACGAGACCAATATAGCTAACGGTACTGCTAGCGGGACCGTTAGCGACATATGGGGATGCCAATATACCCGCGCGCCCTAGGGTTCGATTTAGCGATCGAGAGCTTCCTGTATTTTTTTCAGCTGAATCATCAAGTCTTCGTTGCTGACCCGCGATGAGGCTTGTTGTGCGTCCCCGGATAACTGTTTTTGTTGCTCTTCGTCAGTAAGCCGGATTTCAGGGCTTTTGCCAGGTGCCTGATGACGGCTCTTTGCAAGGCTCTCATGACGGTCCTGCTGAGCGACTGAGTAGAGAGAAAACAGGGTCATTAGATTGTCGATGACGCCAACCAGGTCGCTCTGACCACGTAAATGCAGCGTGCGGGCGGAGAACTCCAGTGTCCCGAAAAATACGTCCCGCGATTGCCATAAAGGGGTGTCCCGTTGCACTTCCCCGCGATCGATTCCCCGCTGAATAATTTGGTCATAGACGCGGACATAGTCGCGCACTTGGTCCAGTTCCCCCGCCGCATTTTCTAAGCCTTGCCGAGCGCGATAGGTCAGTGCCACCACCTCGAACTGGTCGAGTATGACGGTCAGGTGATAGTGGGCGAGTTGTCTCAATTGGTCGATCGCGGGGGAGTCAACATCGATGGCGTCAATAGCGCCAGCAGTCAGTGTTGTCCAAAAATGACCGACGACCCCCGCGAGCAATTCTTGTTTGTTGCGGTAGTACAGGTAAATCGTCCCTTCGGCTACACCCGCCAGGCGAGCGATCTCTGCCATCCGAGCGCCGTCAACACCGTGGGTGGCAAACACCGAGGTGGCCGCCGTCAGAATATCACCCTCTCGCGCCTCCAGTTTTTGGCGCTGCGTGTTGCGTGAAGTGCTCGATGAGGACTTGCCTGCTGCCATTAGGAACTGTACCTTTATGTACTCAAATGAGCGAAGCTCATTTTTAGTGAGTTCTGCTCAAATATGCAAGGCTTACACCCGTTTATCAAGCGCAACCTTGGCAGGGCTGCTAGAAAGACTTGACGGAAATTGATTGAGCTGGGGAGACGATGGCTGACAAAGTGATTCGAATCGGCGGTGCTTCCGGGTATTGGGGGGAGTCGGATATGGCTGTTCCCCAGTTCCTTGCGGACGGGGGCGTCGATTACATCGTTTTCGATTATCTCGCTGAGGTCACTATGTCGATTTTGGCGCGTGCCCGATCTCAGGACGCTAATTTGGGGTATGCCACCGACTTTGTGACTGGGGTCGTTAAGCCTCACTTGACGGCGCTAGCGGCAGCGGGGGTTCGCCTGATCAGCAATGCGGGGGGTGTAAATCCCGAGAGTTGCGCGCAGGCGATTCGTGAACTCATCGCCGAGCAAGGCCTTTCGCTTAGCGTTGCTGTCGTAGCGGGGGACGACGTCCTACCGCAGCTTCGTGACGCGCCCGAGGGCAGCTTCACTGAAATGTTCTCCGGTGAGTCGATGCCGCCTCTGGACCGCATCGCCAGTGCTAATGCCTACTTGGGAGCGTTCCCGATTGCCGAGGCGCTGAGCAGCGGCGCTGACATTGTGATCACTGGTCGTTGTGTCGACAGCGCGGTGACGTTGGCGGCATGCATTCATGAATTTGGATGGCGCCGAGAAGATTTGGATCGTCTGGCGGCGGGTTCGTTGGTTGGTCACCTAATCGAATGCGGCCCGCAAGCGACCGGTGGGAACTTCACCGATTGGACGACGGTGGCTGACTCACTGCACGAAGTCGGTTATCCGATTGCGAATGTCAGTGCCGATGGCACGTGCGTTATTTCGAAACCTAAGAACACTGGCGGTGTGGTCACGGTCGGGACGGTAGGGGAGCAATTGCTCTATGAGATTGGCGATCCAGGTGCCTACCGATTGCCCGATGTGACCTGTGACTTCACCGATGTAGAACTGTCAGAGCTGGCGCCCGATCAGGTATTGGTTACCGGTGCAAAAGGGTTGGCCGCTCCCGATACCTATAAAGTCAGTGTGACTTGGGCAGATGGCTGGCGCGCAGGCAGTATCTTTTTCTATGTGGGCCAGCAGGCTGCCGCTAAAGCGCGCATCTTTGCTGAGGAAGCTCTGTTACGTGCTCGACGAAAACTCGTGGCGATGAAGGCCCCTTACTTTGACGATGTCGCAATTGAGGTGATCGGTGATGAAAGTCACTGGGGAGCCCACAGCCGTTATGTCCGCAGCCGCGAAGTCGCGGTAAAAGTTGCCTGCCGCCATCAGGACAAACGTGCGGTTGCGCTACTGCTAAAGGAGTTGTCCGGTGCAGCGCTTGGGGCGCCACCCGGCTTATGCGTGTTTACGGGCACTCGGGCGAAACCGTCACCGGTGATTCGGCTGTTCTCAACGGTGATCGACAGGTCTCAGGTGTCCATCAGAGTAAAAGATGAATCACGTGAGTGGACATTCGCCGACGCAAGGCCTTTGGAAAATCAAGCGTTATCGGTCGCACCTATACCAATTCCCACACCAATACCCGATGCTCAGTCTGATGAGGCGCACGTAGAAGTACCCCTTGAGCAGTTAGCGTGGGCACGGTCCGGTGACAAGGGTGACAAGGCGAACATCGGTGTGATGGCGAGAAAGTCCGTTTATCTGCCGTGGATAGCGCAAACGCTTACACCTGAGTACGTCGCTAATCGATTTGAGCACTTCATGACGTCGCCGAGCATCGATCGATATTATCTGCCAGGTATTGCAGCGTTAAATTTCGTGATTCACAACGCACTGGCTGGCGGTGGTGTTGCCAGCCTCCGCAACGACCCGCAGGCAAAATGCTATGCCCAGATTTTATTGGATACGCCTATCGCTATCCCATCGTCATTGATCACTCCGTCAGTGACTCACCCGCCATTGACCCCTCCGCCATTGACAGGAGACTGACATGCCCGTCATCACTTCGACCATTAATACTGAAAGCGAAACCTTTCACGCCAATCGTGAGCAAATGCTGGCGTTTGTGGGGCAGCTACGCGCCTTTGAACAACGGGCGGCAGACGCTTCTAATAAGCGCGCCCCGACGTTTGCGAAGCGCAATCAGATTCCGCCCCACGAACGACTGCAGCGACTGTTGGATCCGGGTATGCCGTTTCTGCGGCTGCATTCAATGGCAAATTTTGAGGTTGAAAATCCTGATCGCGAGCAGTGCATTCCCGGCGCATCGGTCATCGTAGGTATCGGCTTTGTCGAAGGCGTGCGCTGCATGATTTGGGTGGATGATTCGGGTATCGCAGCCGGGGCGGCAACTGCCAAGACCGTGGATGTGGCGTTGTCACTGCAGTCGATCTGCATGCGCCAGAAGTTACCGTTGATCCACCTGGTCGAGAGTGCCGGCGCCAACTTGCTGAATTATAAGGTGCAGCTTTGGTCGACCTTTGGCGCGGTATTTCGCAATCTCGCTCGCATGTCGGCTATGGGTTTACCCACCATGGTGGTGCTCCATGGCGGCTCGACCGCGGGTGGCGCCTATATGCCGGGCATGTCGGATTACGTGATTGGGGTGAAGGAAAATGGCATGGCCGCCTTGGGCGGCGCGGCGCTTGTGAAGGCGGCGACCGGCGAGGATGCCGATGACCGCGAGCTTGGCGGTACGGAGATGCATGCGAGTAAAACCGGTGTGGTTGAGTATTTGGTCGAGAACGATGCTCATGGTTTGCTAAAGGCGCGAGAGGTGTTGCGACGGCTCGACTGGAACAAGCGCAGTCATCCGGTTTTGCGCGGTGACTATCAACCCCCACGTTATCCCGCAGAACAACTTGCAGGCGCTATTCCCACCGATCCGAAAATACCTTACGACTGTCGCGAGGTGCTGGCGCGCGTGATGGATGATTCCTCGATTGAGGAATTTAAAGAGCGTTATGGGGTCTCCACTGTCTGTGGCTTTGGCAGCATTACCGGCATTGCCTGCGCGTTCATTGGCAACAATGGTCCTATTGATCCTAACGGCGCTACCAAGGCGGCACACTTTATCCAGCTTTGTGAGCAGTCGGATCTCCCGCTGATATTTTTAAATAACACCACCGGTTACATGGTGGGCACAGAGTATGAACAGGCGGGCATGATCAAGCACGGATCCAAGATGATTCAGGCGGTGGCAACTGCGAAAATTCCGAAACTCTCCCTGTATATCGGTGCCAGCTTCGGTGCTGGCAATTACGGTATGTGTGGCTGGTCTTACGAGCCCGATTTCTTGTTCGCGTGGCCCAATGCGCGGACTGGGGTAATGGCGGGAACCAGCGCGGCGACGACCATGAATGAGGTCGCCAAAGTCGGTGCTGCCCGCAAGGGCCAAGAAATATCAGAGGCGCAGCTTAATGCCCAAGCTGAGAAGATTCGCGCGCATTTTGATGCCCAGGAAGACGCATTTCATACCTCCGGGTTGGCCCTGGATCACGGCATCATCGATCCTCGCGATACGCGCAAGGTGCTGGCCTTTTGCCTTGAAACGATTTTGGAAGGACGCACCCGCCAACTCAGCCCCAACAGCTTTGCCGTAGCGAGAATGTGATGATGGATGCCTTACCCAGTACTCAATCCCTTGATCTCGAACTCAATAGTGGCTGGCTGACGATTTGGTTTAATCAACCCGAGCGCCGCAATCCGCTGACTGATGATGTCGTGAGTGAGTTGACGGTGGTTCTGCACGCTCTAGAACACCGAAGAGACGTACGCGGTATTACCCTTCGCGGCCGTGGCGGGTTCTTTTGTGCGGGCGGCGATCTGAAGGGGTTTATGGCCCTCGCCGAGGGCGATAGAGAATCGGTTCTCAGAACCAGCGAGACCATTGGTCATCTTTTGGCGCAACTCAATGCTCAGCCACAGGTCACCGTGGCTTTTATAGAGGGTGCCGCGATGGCCGGCGGACTTGGCTTAGCCTGCAGTTGTGACGTGGTACTGGCAACCTGCGATGCAAAGTTTGGTTTTTCTGAAACCCGCATCGGGATCAGTCCGGCACAAATTGCGCGTTTTGTGATTCAGAAATGCGGTTACTCAGTTGGCCGTCGGCTCATGGTGACAGCCGCGCGATTTGACGGTGACTCAGCGCAGGGGTTTGGCGTGGTGGATCAGGCTTTCGACACCGCTGATCTTCTCGAAGCTGCGGAGCAGCGTATCCGCGCCGATGTGTTGGCATGTGCGCCGGGAGCCATCGCATCGACAAAGGCGTTGCTCGATGAACTTGCGCGAGTTTCCGATGCTGAGAAAGTGGACGTTGCAGCCGCAAACTTTACTGACTGCTTACAGGGCGACGAAGGTCGGGAAGGGGTGGCGTCTTTTCTCGAGAAGCGAAAGCCCAACTGGCATGTGGAGGTATAACTGATGAAGCGTATTACCAGTGTATTGGTTGCCAATCGTGGTGAGATTGCTTGTCGCGTCATTCGCACAGCAAAGTCCATGGGTTTACGGACTGTGGCGGTATTCTCGGATGCGGATGTCAACGCGTTGCATGTTAAGTCGGCGGATTCGGCGGTGCGAATAGGTCCGGCGCCAGTCGCAGAGTCCTATCTTGACGCCGCTGCAGTGTTGGCCGCCGCCGCACAGTCTGGCGCTGATGCCATTCACCCCGGGTACGGATTTCTCTCGGAAAATCAGGCCTTCGCAAGCGCCTGTGAGGATGCGGGCATTGTGTTCATTGGTCCGCCCAATGGGGCAATCGAGATCATGGGCGATAAGGCGCGCGCAAAGATTGCCATGATTGAGGCCGGCGTGCCCTGCATTCCTGGTTATCAGGGTGAGGATCAATCACTGCAAACGCTCACTGCCGCTGCTGAGGAAATCGGTATGCCGGTGATGGTTAAGGCTGCAGCAGGGGGCGGTGGACGCGGAATGCGCCTCGTGACCGAAGCGGCGCAGCTCAGTTCCGCCATTGGGCTCGCTCAGTCAGAAGCCGAGAACGCCTTTGGCTCTAGTGATCTCATTATTGAGAAGGCGGTGGTTCGGCCGCGCCATGTTGAGATACAGGTCTTTGCAGATCGCCACGGCAATGTAGTGCACCTCGGTGAGCGCGATTGTTCGATTCAGCGTCGTCACCAGAAAGTTGTCGAAGAATCTCCCTGTCCGGTTATGACACCCGAGCTACGAGCCGCAATGGGTGCCGCCGCTGTGGAGGCCGCACGCGCTGTCGACTACGTTGGAGCGGGTACGGTGGAGTTTTTGCTTGATGCTAACGGAGAGTTTTTTTTCCTGGAAATGAACACCCGCCTGCAGGTAGAGCATCCGGTTACTGAACTCGTTACCGGTTATGACCTTGTGGAATGGCAGTTGCGGGTTGCCCGCGGTGAAGCGCTGCCCGTAACGCAAGAAGACATTGATCTGTTTGGTCACGCAATAGAGATACGTTTGTATGCCGAGGATCCGGCGACCGGCTTTCTGCCCAGCACGGGGCCCATTCATCAGTTTGATGTGCCCGAGCGCGACGGTTTACGCGTCGATACCGGCGTTGAGAGTGGTGACGAGGTCTCGCCCTATTACGACGCGATGGTGGCTAAAATCATCGCCTACGGTGAAACCCGGGAGGATGCACGAGTCAGGCTGGTGGGGTCGCTAAAAGAGACCTCGCTACTTGGGCTAAAGAGCAACCGTGATTTCCTGATTGATGTGCTTGGACAGCAGGTCTTCGCGGACGGTGAGGCTACG
>CBFHHJ010000006.1:0-36976 GCA_965655505.1 Luminiphilus sp. | reverse complement strand
GCGGTGTCAGCGATTATTGCGCTTGGCCTGGTGGCGGCCCTTTACGCTCGGCGGCGATTATTGCTGGATGAATAAGTGCCGCTTTGCCGGGACCCTTGCGCCAGCAGAATGACCAACTGATCGAGGTAGTCCCAGGGGTTACCAGGACCGAAGCCTTTAATCGCCGAATCGGTTGTCAGTAATAGCGACTGAAGTTGCTCAATGCTGGCTTCTGACTGGCGCTGGAAAGCCGACTGGACCAATCCTGCGCGACTGCGCCACACGCCCCGTTGATTGATTGCCTGCCCCAAATTACTGCCCCGTTGGCAGTCTTCCTGCAGTTGTGCCAGCAACCGGACATCCCGGGCGATAACCCACAAGATCGCCGAGGGCTGTGTAGCCTCAGCTTCAAGACCGCGCAGACCGCGCAACGCACCACGGGCATCCCCGGATAAGGCCGTATCGACCAAGCCAAAGCTGTTGTAGCGCGCATTGTCTAAGACGCCAGACACTATCGTCTCCACGGTGATCACGGTGCCATCTGCGAGCAGCTTGAGTTTTTCCACTTCCTGTGCGGCTGCCAGCAAATTTCCCTCAACGCGCTCGGCGAGTAACTGAACCGCCTCACGATCTGCGCGCAGCCCCGCGGCCTGTAACCGATCACCCAGCCAGCGAGGCAGCTCTCGTGGTGCTATCGGCCAAACCGGCACGACAATCCCGGCTTTATCAAGGGTGGTGTACCACTTGGCGCGTTGGGATTGTTTATCGATTTTGCCGGATACGATCAGCAATACGTCATCGCTGTCGTACTTGAGGTACTCCTGAATGACTTTGCTACCTTCGGCGCCGGGCTTGCCGGTCGGTAGTCGCAGCTCGATGAGTTTACGTTCCGCGAACAGCGACATGGCGCCTGCACTCTGCAGCAGGTCCTGCCAGTCGCTCACCTTCGAGATTTCGATAATCTCGCGCTCGCTGCAGCCGTTGGCGCGAGCGGCGCGCCGAAATTGGTCGGCACACTCCTGAACGATCAGGGTCTCCTCACCGCTGATCAGGCAGCAGGGGGGCTGGCCGCTCTGCAGTTGTCGTTCTAGCTGTTCGGGTTTGATCTGCATCAGTTGCCGAGGCTGTGGGTCACCCGTCGGGTGATCTGGGCTGACAGCTCACGACGCATCTCATCACGTAACAGCCGCAACTCTTCTGTCTTGCCCACGATGTTGCGCGGATCATTAAGAAACTGGCGAACGACGGTGGCGGTGTTGTTCTCGATCAGTGCAGCACCATCGCGCATCAAATCGATACGAACCAGCATTGTGAGTTCGACTTCGGCCGCCCGCGCCTGGGCCGTGAGCGACAGGTTGCGCTGTTGGAATACTTCATTGCCCAGCTTTAGGGTTAGCGTGTTGGCGTCGGCGTCAACGATCTCGGCGCCTTCGAGCCGCAGCTGCTGCACGACGGCGGCGGTGAGTTCGCTGCGGGGTTGGCTGCTGGCGACGGCGATTGGTAGTCCACTCAGCGCGCTGTCGACACTTGACGGCGTTGTGCCTTTAAGCTGAAAGCCACAGCCCGCTAGTGCAAGGCCCAACGTGAGCATCAATAGCCAGCGTGATACGACAGTAAACATCAGTTGGCGACGACGTTAACGAGTTTGCCCGGAACCACAATCACTTTCCTGACAGTGGCATCGGCAGTGAATTTTTGTACGTTGTCATGGGCCAGAGCCGCTGCTTCTACCGCCGCTTTATCGGCATCAGCAGGAACTGTCACTTTCGCCCGGACTTTACCGTTCACCTGAACAACGATCTCCAGTTCATCGCGACTCAGTGCGCTTTCATCCACCGACGGCCAGGCCGCTTGCAGAATATTGCCGCCAACCAATGCCTGCCAAAGACTCTGGGTGATGTGCGGCACGATTGGGCACAACATGAGCAGGGCACTGCGCAGGGCCTCGCCCACCACCGCGCTGTCCTCGGGCGCGCTCTCGGGCGTCGAGTCGCTGTTGAGTTTAGTGATCTCGTTACAAAGCTCCATAACAGCGGCAATAGCGGTGTTGAAGGTTTGGCGCCGACCATAATCATCGGTCACTTTGGCGATGGTTTCATGGGTTTTGCGCCGCAGATCCTTTTGAGCCTTATTGAGTTCGCTGCCGTTTAGCGCCGGAATGTCACCCGCGGAAGTGTATTCACCGACGAGTCGCCAGAGTCGTTTCAAAAAGCGATTGGCGCCTTCAACGCCGGAATCAGACCATTCCAATGATTGCTCAGGGGGTGCCGCAAACATGCTGAACAGTCGCACGGTGTCAGCGCCGTAGTGGTCGATGAGTCCCTGTGGGTCCACGGTGTTGCCCTTGGACTTTGACATTTTGGTGCCGTCTTTGAGCACCATGCCCTGGGTGAGCAATCGCTTGAAGGGTTCGTCCGACGTGACCAATCCCTCGTCGCGCATCAATTTATGAAAGAAGCGGGCGTAGAGTAGGTGCAAAATGGCGTGCTCGATGCCACCCACATATTGGTCAACTTCAAGCCAATAGTTGGCTTCATCATCGAGCATGGCCTCAGTGTTATGGGCGCTGGCATAGCGGGCGTAATACCAAGATGACTCCATAAACGTGTCGAAGGTATCGGTCTCTCGAGTGGCCTGCTGACCGCAGCTCGGACAATCAACCTGATAGAACTCCGGCATCGATTTGAGCGGCGAGCCCACGCCTTCAAAGGCGACGTCGGTGGGCAATACCACTGGAAGATCCTGTGCGGGAACGGGCACTGCGCCGCAGTCATCGCAGTTGATAACGGGAATCGGTGCGCCCCAATAGCGCTGACGGGATACACCCCAGTCACGCAGCCGGAAATTTACTGTCCGCTCACCCAGTCCCCGATGGCCGAGGCTTTCGATAATCGCTTCAAACCCTTCTTCAAAGGCTAAGCCATCGAACTCGCCCGAGTTCATGAGTGTGCCTTTGGCCGTGTAAGCGGCTGAAGCGAGATCTGCAGGTTCGTCTGTGCTGCCAGCAATGACCTGCTTGATGGGTAGGCCATATTTGCTGGCGAATTCCCAGTCTCTTTGGTCGTGTCCGGGTACCGACATCACCGCGCCCGAGCCATAGCCCATCAGCACAAAGTTGGCGACCCAGACGGGCAGGGATTCATTGGTGAGCGGATGGCGCACAGACAGACCCGTGGCCATACCGCGTTTTTCCATGGTCGCCATCTCGGCTTCGGCAACCTTGGTATTTCCCAGCTCAGCGATGAAAGCGGCGAGCTCTGAGTTAGTGGCTGCAGCCTGTTGAGCTAACGGGTGCTGCGGTGCGACCGCGAGATACGTTGCCCCCATCAAGGTGTCTGGCCGGGTGGTATAGACCTCGAGGGCATCGCCTTCATCGCGCTCAAAGCGAATGGTTGCTCCTTCCGATCGACCTATCCAGTTGCGCTGCATGGTGACAACTTGTTCCGGCCAGTGCTCAAGCTGGTCAAGATCGTCGAGCAGTTGCTGGGCGTAGTCAGTAATCTTGATAAACCACTGGTTGATCGAGCGACGCTCTACCGGGTTGTCGCAGCGCCAGCACTTGCCATCGACCACCTGTTCGTTTGCCAAAACCGTTTGATCAGTGTCACACCAGTTAACGTCGGCCTCTTTTTTGTAGGCCAGTCCACGCTCCATGAGACGGGTAAAAAACCACTGCTCCCACCGGTAGTACTCGGGGGTGCAGGTGGTGACTTCGCGCCCCCAATCAAAGGCAAAACCCAGGCGCGTTAACTGTCGACGCATCTCTGTGACATTGCTGAGGGTCCAATCCGCGGGCGGGACATTGTTGGCGATTGCCGCATTCTCAGCAGGCAGCCCGAATGCATCCCAGCCCATGGGTTGCAAAACGTTCTTGCCCAGCATGCGCTGGTAACGCGCGATGACATCGGCAATGGTGTAGTTGCGTACGTGCCCCATGTGCAATTTGCCGCTGGGATAGGGAAACATTGCTAGACAATAGAACTTCTCGCGGCTGTCATCTCGGGTGGCGACGTAGGCTTTATCGCTTGCCCATTGGGCCTGCACGTCGAGCTCGATCTGCTGGGGTGTGTATTCCTGATTCATAGTGGCTCACTGGGCTAAACGGGGCGGCCGGTTCACAACGGGTTTCCGGCATAACAACTGGCGTATCAATTAAAGCCCAGAATTGTATCAGGGTTGGGTGATTGACTGCCGACGTGAACGAATAAAACCTAGAAGGAATAAGCCCAATAGCAGTGACAGGCAAGCAAGCATGATGGGCAAGCTGCCAGCAAGCATCAGCGGTGTGTTGCCCGCCCTAGGGGTCACTGAGCCCGTGATCGTTGTTTCGACGAACTGCTCAGATGCCGTGATCACCCGACCTTTGTGGTCGATGATGGCGGACACGCCATTGTTGGTGCCCCGCAGCAGCGGACGACCGGTTTCCAGCGCGCGGAATCGCGCCATCTGAAGATGCTGAAGGGGGCCAATTGAGTCGCCAAACCAGCTGTCGTTGCTGACCGTAACCAATAAATTGGCGTGTGCCGAGCCCTGGGTGACGAAGTCTGGAAAAACGACCTCGTAGCAGATGAACGGGGCAACGCTGTAGCCATTGGCCGATAAGCGGGGGGTAACCGGAGGCCCTTTGGTGAAGTTGGACATCGGAAGATCAAAAAACTGAATCAGCCCGCGCAGCCAATCTTCCAGTGGTACGTACTCGCCAAACGGCACAAGTTTTTGTTTGTGGTATTCGCCGCTGCCGGTGCCAAGGGCGATGATGCTGTTGTGTTGGCCGCTAGCAGCGCGCACGGGAATGCCCAAAATCAAAGTGGTGTTTGATGCCGTGGCGCGCGCGTCAGCGGCTGCCAGATACGGCGATAAATGATGCCGAAAGCCGGGCAGGGCGGATTCGGGCCAGAGCAGCAGATCCACCTCATCATAAAGCGGTGCCGAGGCCTCTTGATACTGACGCAAAATATCTAGTCGAAAGCGCCGATCCCATTTTTTCTCAAGGGAAATATTGGGTTGGTACAGAGCAACCCGTTGAGCGCTGGCCGCTGGCTGCGTCCATTCTATCTCTTTCAGTGCTTGCCCCAATCCACCAATGAACGCCAGCGCGAGCGTCCATAGCGCTACCCATTTGCGGGCTGAACTACCCATCCAGTAAAGGGTGGCCAGCGCAGCCCCGAGGCCAGTCAGCCAAAGCGAAGCGCCATACACACCGGTAATGGGCACCCAGCCGGCCATCGGTGTATCGAGTACGCCGTAGCCAGCGTATAGCCAGGGAAAGCCTGTCAATAACCAGCTGCGCAACCATTCGAACAGCACCCACACGGCAGGGAACCCAAAAAGCATGACAAGGCCGACCGAGCGGTCGCTTCGCTGAGAAATCACCTGTGAGAGCAGGCGTTTAAAAAGATAGCCTTGAAAACTGAACAACAGCGCGAGCCCTGCGCAGAAGACCAGTGTCAGTAGTCCTGCGAGGGGCGGCGGCGCTTGTCCATAAATATGTATGCTGACGTAGACCCACGAGGCGCCAGCACCAAACACGCCCAGCCCGTAGAGCCAGCCGATCAGGATGCCTTTGCCCGACGCTGGGTGGACCAGCAGCCCACAAAATAAGGCCGCGCTCAGTGGAATAGCGGGCCAAAAATCAAACGGCGCGAGGCCAAATGTAAAAACGCAGCCCGCGAGCAGCGCTGCGATGTAGCGAATGGCGGCCTGTGGCACGGCGCCGGTGCCTATTCTTCTTCGGAGGAGACGGGGGTGACGCGCAGGCTCAGCAGTCGTCGTTGATCGGCGTTGACCACCGTGAATTCGAAGCCATCGAAGCGTGTCGTTTCATTCCGTGCTGGCACATGCCCGAAGGCATTCACGACCAAACCGCCGATGGTGTCGAATTCATCGTCGCTGAACGCTGTTTCGAAGTAGTCGTTAAAGTCGTCGATCGGTGTCTGTGCCTGAACGAAGAAGTCAGCAGCGCTCAGCTTGCGAATGTTCCGCCCTTCTTCGACGTCAGTTTCGTCCTCAATCTCGCCAACGATTTCCTCGAGCACATCCTCGATGGTTACCAAGCCGGCGACGCCACCGTACTCATCGATGACAATTGCCATATGGTTTCGATTCTGCCGGAACTCCCGCAGCAGCACGTTGAGGCGTTTACTCTCGGGCACCACGACGGTGGGGCGCATCATTTCGCGCATATCAAATTTGCTGTCGCGATTGAGTAACAAGGGTAACAGGTCTTTGGCCAACAAAATGCCGACAACGTCATCAAGGCTGTCATCAACGACAGGATAACGGGAGTGTGCCGCGTGGATAATCTGTGGCAGCACCTCTTCGAGAGCCGCATCGGCTTTGATGAAGACCATCTGCGCTCTGGGGATCATAATGTCGCGAACTTGCATATCGCTGACCGATAAAGCGCCTTCCATAATCGTCTTGGCGTCTTCATCGATGACATCATTCTCTTCGGCCAGATTCAGCACACCCTTCAGATCGGATCGGCTCTGTGGCGTGCCCGAAAGAAAATGGGTCAGGCGGTCAAGCCACGAGCGATCTTCCGGATCGAGTTGTCTACTGTCGTTCACTGTTACAAGGCTCGCTGATTAATCACTGGGATTTCGTAGGGATCTGGATGTCCCATCTCCCGAAGAATGGCTGTTTCAAGGTTTTCCATAGTAGCGGCTTCGGCTTCATCGATATGGTCAAAGCCAAGCAAATGCAAGACTCCGTGGATCAGCATGTGGGTCCAGTGCTGCTGTGCATCTTTTCCTTGGGTGTGTGCTTCATCAATCACCACTGGCGCACAAATAATGATGTCGCCAAGCAATCCACAATCAACGTCTTCAGGAAGGTCGGTAGGGAACGACAGCACGTTGGTTGGCCCCGATTTGCCGCGGTATTGCAGATTGAGAGCAGTCATTTCCTCCAAACCGTTGATGCGCAGGCTGAACTCGGGGTCGGTAGGTAGATCAATGTCAGTGTCTCGGGCGATTGCCAAGAGGGCGGCCTGCGCCCAGCGACTGAAGCTGTCGTCGTCGGGAGCTTCGAGCCCCGATTCCCTATCGATGTGAATCTGAACCGTCACGGATCGCGCCGCTCATGGCTAGCATCTTGTGCCTCAAATCGGTCATAGGCAGTCACCACACGCTGGACCACCGGATGGCGGACTACGTCTTTGTTGGCAAACCACGTGAACGAAATGCCTTCGACATTTTCGAGTACCTGAGTGGCATGGGTGAGTCCGGACTGCTGCCCGCGGGGCAGATCGATCTGGGTGGCGTCGCCGGTGATCACGGCTGTCGAACCAAAGCCGATGCGCGTCAGAAACATCTTCATTTGTTCCCGGGTCGTATTCTGCGCTTCGTCGAGAATGATGAACGCGTTGTTCAAGGTGCGGCCTCGCATAAAAGCCAGGGGCGCCACTTCAATGATGCTGCGTTCGATATATTTATTGACGGTTTCAAAGCCCAGCATTTCGTAAAGGGCGTCATACAGCGGCCGGAGATAGGGGTCGACTTTCTGGCTCAGGTCGCCCGGCAGAAATCCTAGTCGCTCGCCGGCCTCAACTGCCGGACGCACCAATAATATGCGTCGTACTTGCTCATCAATGAGTGCTTGTACGGCACAGGCTACCGCGAGATAGGTCTTGCCGGTGCCCGCCGGGCCAATGCCAAAATTAATATCGTGTCTGGCAATGGCGTGCACATAACCCTGCTGATTCCTGCCGCGGGGTTTGATGGACGTGCGCTTGGTTCGGATTACCGTTACCCCATCGGCGACCAATTCGCTCCCGCCACCCTGCTGAACGAGGTTTTCGAGGTCAGCTTGCTGCAGGTGTAGGTGAATGGTTTCGGGGCTGAGACCAATGCCGCGCTTCACGTCGTCGTAGAGCCCGTGCATCAGCGCTGCGGTGGCGTTGATCGCGGATTCTTGACCGTCAACAGTGAAATGATTGCTGCGATTTCGGATGACGACGCCTAGCCGGCTTTCTATTTGGCGCAGGTGGCAGTCCAACTGACCGCACAGAGAGGCCAGATGACGAGCGTCGTTGGGTTCAAGCGTAAAGCTAAGCTGGGTGGCCGTACCTGACTCGCTTTCCGAATCGGCCGGCTGGCTTTCAGTATCCAACGCCTGTTTGGTCGCTCTTAGTAATGATGGGAAAGTGACGATACAGAGGATTTTCGGGGAGTCAACCGTCTGGATTCAGCTTAACGCGACGTTTCTCAGGCATTCACAAGCACGCCACGGAGGGAATTCGGCAGCGCCTCGATGATTGAGACCTCGGTAAACTCACCGATCAGGCTCTGATCGGTGCAGCTGAAATTCACTACGCGGTTGTTTTCGGTGCGTCCAGCAAGCTGCCCGGGATCTTTTTTGGATACTCCAGTGACGAGCACCCGCTGATTGCTGCCGACCATTCGGCGACTGATTGCCTGTGCCTGCTGGGCGATGCGGCCCTGCAATATTTGCAGGCGCTCTTTTTTTACTGCCATGGGTGTTTCGTCGGGCAGATCAGATGCGGGCGTACCCGGCCGTGCGCTATAGATAAAGCTAAAAGAGTTGTCGAAGCCGATCTCCTCGATTAGTTTCATAGTCGCAGCGAAGTCCGCCTCGGTCTCGCCCGGGAAGCCGATAATAAAATCCGACGACATCGAAATGTTGGGTCTTATCCGGCGCAGGGCGCGAATCTTGGACTTGTATTCAAGGGCGGTATGTCCGCGTTTCATGGCCATCAGGATACGGTCCGAGCCGCTTTGGACAGGCAGGTGTAAATGATCGACCAGAGCGGGTATCTCGGCGTAGCAATCGATAATTGCGTCACTGAACTCAACAGGGTGCGAGGTGGTGTAGCGGATGCGCTCAATGCCGGGTACTAAATTGACGAGATGCAGCAAGTCTGCAAAGTCGACGATTTCATCGAGATGGTTATTACCGCGATAGGCGTTCACGTTTTGACCCAGCAGGTTGACCTCTTTGACACCGCGTTCGGCGAGGCCTGCGATTTCAGCAATGACGTCGTCAACCGGTCGCGACACCTCTTCGCCGCGGGTGTAGGGCACCACGCAGAACGTACAGTACTTGCTGCAGCCTTCCATAATGGAGACAAAGGCTGATGGTCCGTCGACTTTGGCCTCGGGCAGTCGGTCAAATTTTTCGATTTCAGGGAAGCTAATGTCGACCACGACCGGCTCGCCATCGCGCCGAGACTCGATCATCTCTGGCAGACGGTGCAGGGTTTGAGGTCCAAAGATTACGTCCACAAAGGGCGCTCGCTTGCCAATCTCGGCGCCTTCCTGACTGGCGACGCAGCCGCCAACGCCAATAATCAAATCTGGATTGGCCTCCTTCAGCGGTCGCCAGCGCCCCAGCTGATGAAACACCTTCTCCTGAGCTTTTTCTCGAATCGAACAGGTATTGAGCAACAACACATCGGCGTCTTCAGGGTTGTCGGTCGCAACCAGCCCATGGCTCTCATTGAGCAGGTCGGCCATACGCGCCGAGTCATACTCGTTCATCTGGCAGCCGTGAGTTTGGACAAATAATTTTTTCGGGGCTGGTTCGTTCACGATGGGTACATATGTCTGCGAGTTGGCCCATTCGCCTTAGCAATTGGGTAGGGTTTGAGCAAGGTTGCAAAGCCAGCTGAGCAGTGCGCCACTGACAATCCGCACCGGCGGAAAATGCATTCTTTGTGCTGGTACTTCACCAGCGGTAGCGGAGTATACCCTTCTCTTGGCAAATCAACGAGATAGACACTGGCGTCCGGCGGCCGAAGTGGTAAGATTGCGCCCCTTTTTTCATACGGCCCCGGACTAGCCCGGCGTCATCGAGTAGTGCATGAGCAACCAGCCGATCTATAAAGTCATTTTCCACAATGGAAATCAGGTGTTCGAAGTCTTCGCACGTCAGATTTACCAGAGCGATATGTGGGGCTTTATCGAGATCGAGGAGTTGCTGTTCGGTGAGCGTTCGCAACTGCTGGTTGACCCCGCTGAGGAAAAACTGAAAACCGAATTTGCCGGTGTAAAGCGCAGTTACGTGCCACTGCAGTCGGTGATTCGCATTGATGAAGTTGAAAAAGAGGGGACCGTTAAGGTTTCCGACGCGCCCAAAACTGAAGGGGCCAAGGTCACAAATTTCCCGTTGTCGGGCATTCCGACGGTGCCATCGAGCGGCGACGAGTAAGCCGTCCTCCGTTCATTGGTTTGCGTCGCGCTGTTGTAGTTCTACGTTAGCCCGACATTAGTCCCACATCAGCCCTATATTAGCCTCCCGTTAGTCCCTCGGTTAGCCCCCCAATTAGCCCCCCGTTGAAATTTCACGGTTTCACACCCATTTCATCTCGACGAGACTTCTAAGTGCAGTTGTTCTCTCCGCCAGCCTAAGTTCGGTGGAGAACACGCCAGCAGCGAATTACTAGCAGCGATTTAGAAGTCGACACGAAGACAGGAGATGATGGGTGACCACCGACGACCCCCAAGACCAGAGCGATGCCGAGTCGTCCGCCGAGAGCGGCGATAGCAACGCTCATGAGAGTAGCTTGCCATTGTTACCCGACGCGATTGGCAAATCGGGTGCGCCCGCGGTTGCCGAAGACGTATTGCCCGAGGCCTTAGTCATGCTACCTCTGCCTGGGCGACCCTTTTTTCCTGGGCAGGTGCAGCCGATAGGTCTTAATCCCGAGCACTGGAATGCCACCCTTAAGGCCGTGGCAGAACAGGGTTCTGGTTTGCTCGGCCTGGCTTTCGTGGGTGATACGAATCCGCTGGAAGCGACGCCCAAAGACTTCCCAGAAATGGGCTGCGTTGTGCGTTTGCACCGGCCCCCTGCTGCGCCAGATGGCAGCGCGCAATTTATCGCGCAGGGCGTTCGACGTTTTCGTATCGTCCGCTGGCTCCAAACGGAGGGTCCGTATATTGCTCAAGTGGAGTATCCAAAGTCTCAGGGAGATCGGGACGGTGATGAGGTGCGCGCCTATGCAATGGCGATCATTGCAGCGATCAAGGAATTGCTGCCTTTAAACCCACTGTACAGCGAAGAGCTCAAGCAGTATCTGGGCAACTTTAACCCCAACCAGCCGAGTATTCTGGCTGACTTTGCTGCAGCAATGACGACGGCAACCGGGGATAAGTTGCAGGAAATTCTCGAAACACTGCCACTGCAATCACGCATGATGAAGGTGCTTGAACTGCTTAAGCGCGAGCGTGAGGTTGCAGAGCTGCAGGGACAGATATCGAGCCAGGTCAACGACAAGGTCAGCGATAACCAGCGTGAGTTCTTTTTGAAAGAGCAAATGAAGGTCATCCAGAAAGAGCTGGGCATCTCGAAAGATGATCGCACCTCGGATGCTGAGCGATTTGAAGAGCGGATGGCCAAGCTTGACCCGCCGGCCCACGTACAGGCGCGCTTTCGCGAAGAACTCGACAAGCTTCGGGTGCTTGAATCAGGCAGTCCCGAGTACGGAGTAACCCGAAATTACCTTGACTGGATGACCTCTGTGCCTTGGGGGGTATGCTCCGCTGACAATCTCGATCTTGGTCATGCGCGCAGCGAACTCGATCAACACCATGACGGACTCGACGATGTGAAAAAGCGCATCACTGAGTTTTTGGCCGTCGGTGCGTTTAAAGGCCAGATTGATGGCTCTATCCTTTTGCTGGTGGGCCCCCCTGGGGTCGGTAAGACCAGTATCGGCCGGTCGATTGCCGACGCCCTCGGCCGCGAGTTTTATCGTTTCAGTTTGGGCGGTATGCGCGACGAGGCCGAGATTAAGGGGCATCGACGAACGTATATTGGTGCGATGCCCGGTAAGTTGATTCAGGCATTGAAGGACGTCGAGGTGTCTAACCCGGTCATCATGCTCGATGAAATCGACAAGGTGGGGATGTCTTACCAGGGTGATCCGGCTTCAGCACTGCTTGAGGTACTCGACCCCGAACAGAACCACGAGTTTCTCGATCATTATCTCGATCTGCGGGTCGACTTATCGAAAGTGTTGTTTGTCTGCACCGCCAATCAGCTCGATACCATTCCACCGGCACTGCTCGATCGTATGGAGACGATCCGGCTTGCGGGCTATATCGCTGAGGAGAAGTTGGCGATAGCGCGCAACCACCTGTGGCCGCGACTGCTTGAGCGCCACGGTGCCGGGCCCGATCAAATTAAGGTCAATGAAGCGGCGCTCAAGCTTGTCATCGAATCGTACTGCCGTGAGGCGGGGGTGCGGCAGCTCGAAAAGCAGCTCTCGAGTCTGATTAGAAAATCTATTGTGCGCATGGTGGATGGCGATCTCGACAAGGTTCGCTTGGGCAAGAAGGACGTTTCGGAAATGTTAGGTCAGCCGCGTTTTCGAAATGACAAACCCCTGCGCGGGCGCGGGGTTGTGACGGGACTTGCTTGGACGGCTAACGGCGGCGCGACCTTGGCTATTGAGTCGAGCAAAATCCACACCCTCAATCGAGGCTTCAAGCTCACCGGGCAACTCGGTGATGTGATGAAAGAAAGTGCCGAGATCGCTTACAGCTACATCGTGGCTCACTTGCGTGATTTCGGTTGCGAGGAAGATTTCTTCGACATGTCGATGGTGCATCTGCACGTGCCTGAAGGGGCAACCCCGAAGGATGGTCCCAGCGCAGGAATCACCATTGCAACAGCGCTGGCATCACTGGCTCGGCGCGAGCGTATTAAGCGTCCACTAGCGATGACCGGTGAACTCACGCTGACCGGGCGGGTACTGCCAGTTGGTGGAATCCGCGAAAAGATCATTGCTGCACGGCGCAGCAAGATTCCCGAGGTGTTGTTGCCCCAAGCGAATCAGGGTGACTACGATGAACTGCCGGACTACCTTAAAGAGGGCATTACGGTGCATTTCGTGCGCAGCTTTAAAGAGGTTTTCGACGTGGTCTTTGGTGGCGCTCGGGAGTCTCAACAATTGCATTAACCGTTAGGGTCGACAAACTTAGTGGACTTGCGCAAATGAGGGCTTGCGCAAAATCAGTCGCTTCCGGCGCTGGAATAAATCGTTGCTGTTCCTGTTCCTGTTCTTAGGGCGTTGAGTCAGTTGTTGCTAAGCAGGCGCGGTAGCGGTGATGACTGCACGCATGGGTGCTGGATGACCCTCAACAGATAAACTCGGATTCTCAGGGTCAAGAAATTGCGCTAGAGAGTGAAAGGTCATCCAGTCGGTGCTCCGCTGCTCGTCAGTGCTCGTAGTGTCGACGTTAACAACTGATGGGTTTTTGAACCCAAGCTTTTCCAGCCAGCCGCACAGCGCGTCGGGGCTTGGCAAAAACCAGACATTGCCCATACGCGCGTAGCGGCCGGGGGGTACGAAAACCGTTTCCCGACTGCCATCGATCACGAGGGTTTCAAGCACCAACTGACCACCGGGCTTTAAGGCATCGCGCAGTTCCAGCAGGTGATCCATAGGTGAGCGTCGGTGGTACAGCACTCCCATAGAAAAGACGGTATCGAAAGCTCGCAATGGCCGAGGGAGCGACTCCATGGTCGCCGGTAAAACGTGGATGTTGGGTTGCTGTAGATACTGTTGGATCGCCTTGAACTGCATAATAAATAGTGGCGTTGGATCGATGCCAATGACCTCTGCGGCGCCGGTCCCCAACATCCGCCAGCAGTGATAACCGCTGCCGCAGCCCACATCGAGCACACGTTTTCCCTTGAGCGATGCTAGTCCCGGTAGCAGCCGATCCCATTTCCAGTCGGAGCGCCACTCGGTATCAATGTGAACACCAAACAGCTCATAGGGGCCTTTACGCCAGGGATGCAGGCCCATCAGCGCATCGCTCAGTGCTTGCCGTGTGGCGGGATCAATGTCACCGGTACAACCTACCCGTCCTGCGTCGAGTCGCACCGTATCGGCACTTAGCGCAGGTAGATTCGCGATGGCACTGCGCCAGCGGGGGAGGTCGCCAAACCGCTCTTCGGAGAGCCCTCGCGCGAACTGCTCGGGCAGCACTGCAGACCAGGGCGCGAGTTCGGTATCACGCCAGCGCGCGGTGAGTTGCTCCAAATCTGCTCGGAGTTCCGGCGGTGTCATCATGCGACCGCGATCAGGCTGGCAAAATTGAAACACTGAAACCACAGTTCGCTGTGGCTGAACCCGGCTGTTTTCAACCGATTGACGTGCATCTCGCGGGACTCGGGGATCAGCACATTTTCTAAGGCTTGTCGCTTCCGGGCGACTTCGAGATCGCTGTAGCCCTGAGCGCGCTTAAAGTCGTGATGCAGATCGATCATTAGCGAGTCCATGGCGGGCTCTGCGAGGGCTAACTTTTCCGACAATATAAGTACGTCTCCGGGGGAGAGCGCGCGACGCACGGCGTTGAGTAGTGGCAGGCGCTGCTCCAGCGGAACAAACTGTAGCGTGTAGTTCAAGATAACGACGCTGGCATTCTCATAGGTTTGCTCTGTGATGTCGCCATCGACCAAGTGTATTTGCCGGTTTGGCAATTCCTGGTCGAGTGTGTGGCGGGCGCTCTCGAGCATAGCCTTCGAATTATCGATACCGATGAGTTCGCAGTCTTCGGTTTCCTGATAGCGGGCTGTGGCCAGTAAGGACGCGCCGAGAGAGCAGCCTAGATCGTAGATGCGGGTTGCGGGCCTAGCGTGTCGCGCCGCGAGCAGGCCTGTCATGGCAATCACGGTGCTGTAACCGGGCACAGATCGCTTGATCATGTCGGGGAAAACGCCGACAACACCATCGTTAAAGGTAAACAGCCCAGGGTCACCCAGGGTGTCTGCAAATAACGTATCCCGGCTGGAAGTCATTGGGTGGAGCCTGCCGCCTGATCACGCCAAAAGGGTGGGTGAGGTGTCATTTCAATCGCTCGCCTTCTTAAAGGAACACCAATAATACCAAGTGAAGACCTTTACCGGTGGCAGTGCTGCGAGCGCTGTCGCATACTTCGATACAGACAATTTATCTGTTTCCGAGGCGTCCTCCATGTTTGAACACCTGCCAATCTTGCCCCCCGACTCCATCCTCGGCCTCGCTGCCGCGTGTCGCGCAGATACGAATCCTGACAAAGTGGATTTGACCATTGGCATATACATGGACGAGTCGGGTGTTTGCCCAGTCTTTGATGCAGTTAAGCAGGCTCAACTGGCGCTCATTGAGGACGAGACTACCAAGGCGTACATCTCGCCGGCGGGCGATCAGGCGTTTCTCGATGGAATGAACGAGCTGGTGCTGGGCGGTGAGCGGCTCAACAGCCGCCTCGACCGTGTAGCTGCCGTGCAGGCGCCCGGGGGTTGTGGCGCAGTCCGGTTGGGCGCAGAGGTTTTAAAAGCAGCAGGCTCTGAAGGCAAGGTATGGGTGAGCGATCCGACCTGGCCGGTGCACATCCCGCTGATTGGTAGCGTTGGTCTTGAGCTCGTGCAATATAGCTACTACGACCCTGCCACCCACGGGGTCAATTTCGATGCGATGGTCGCCGATCTGAAAGCGGCCAAACGCGGCGACATCGTGTTATTCCACGGCTGTTGCCACAATCCCAGCGGCGCGGACCTCAATGTCGAGCAGTGGCAAGTCATGGCGGCTATGGCGGCGGAGCAGGGCTTCACGCCAATGATT
Organism: Luminiphilus sp.; assembly: GCA_965655505.1. Classification (GTDB taxonomy): domain Bacteria; phylum Pseudomonadota; class Gammaproteobacteria; order Pseudomonadales; family Halieaceae; genus Luminiphilus. The sequence continues at coordinate 21,420 of CBFHHJ010000006.1, read as the reverse complement.
GACTTGGCGTATCAGGGGTTTGGGGATGGCTTAGACGCAGATGTCTATGGGCTTCGCACCATGATTGATAACACGCCTGAGGTTGTAATCGCGGCTTCCTGCTCCAAGAACATGGGTCTTTATCGGGAGCGCACTGGTTTGGCGATGTTCGTAGGCCCCGATGCCCGAACCGCTGAAGCGACGGCTAGTCAGGCTAAGGCGGCAGCGCGGCGCATCTACTCGATGCCACCTGCTCACGGAGCCATCATTGCCGGGCGCTTGCTCAGCAACCCCGCGTTGCGCAGCAACTGGGAAGCGGAGCTTTCGGGTATGTGCGAGCGCATCAACGGTCTGCGTGCCAGTTTCCGCGACCGGCTTCAGGCGGCGACAGGTCGAGACTTTGGCTTTATTGCCAACGAGAAAGGGATGTTCTCTTTCTTGGGGCTGAGCAAAGAGCAGGCTCAGCAGGTCCGTTCGGAACGCAGCCTTTACATGCTAGATTCTTCGCGCATTAACGTTGCGAGTCTTAACAACAGCAATATGGATAAAGTTGTCGATGCTGTTGCCTCGGTGTTGTAAATCTCGCTTGCAAAAGAAACCTCGCCTGTAAAAGAAACCTCGGCCTCCGGCGCACAGCGTCGGTGGCCGCTAGCCCTCCAGTTCTGTCCAACGCTCCAATGCAGCATCCAGTTCTTCGGTAGCGGCCTCTAGTTCGGCAAGTTTTTGTTTGATGGTTTCGGCGTCTTGGGCGTAAAAGCTGGGATCGGCAATCTCGGCTTCTAACTGAGCTTGCGCCGCTTCGAGCGCTTCCAGCTGAGCAGGTAGCGCCTCCAGTTCCCGCTGCTCTTTGTAGCTCAGTTTTCGCGCCGGTTTTTTCGAACCCTTCGCCGGCTTACTCCCGAGTTCATTGCTCACGTTAGGCGCGTTACCCGTAAGACTCGCACTTGCACCGTCGCTAGATTGTTTCAGACTCGGGTCTGTTGAGGCGCCCTCAGCGGTCAATCGACCGCCGCGGGCTTCCCAGTCACTGTAACCACCGGATTGCTCATCGATCACGCCGTTGCCTTGCATCACGAGCAGGCTGGTGACGCAGCGATCCATAAAGTCTCGATCGTGGCTGACAAGCAGAACGGTGCCCTGGAACTCCATCAGGATTTCCTCGAGCAATTCGAGGGTTTCGATATCCAGATCGTTGGTTGGCTCATCGAGTACTAAAAGATTGGCCGGTCGGGTGAAGAGTTTTGCCAAAATAGCGCGGTTGCGCTCACCACCGGACAGGGCTTTGACGGGAGTTCGAACGCGGTCAGGGGTGAACAAAAAGTCGCCCAGATAACTAATAGCATGGCGTCGCTTGCCATTGATCTCGATGAAATCCTGTCCGCCACAAATGTTGTCAATGAGGTTGGCTTCAGGGTTTAAGTGCCCTCGCAGCTGATCGGAGTAGGCGATCTCGAGTTTGGTGCCTACATTGACCGAACCGCTGTCGGGTTCCAGCTGACCCAGTAAGAGTTTAACGAGGGTGGTTTTGCCGATACCATTGCGCCCGACAATGCCAATGCGATCGCCCCGCTGAATGACCGTCGAAAAGTTGTCGACGATAGTTTCGTCCTGATAGGCAAAGCTGATGCCTTTGACCTCGGCAACAATCTTTCCCGATGAGCCAGCATCTTCCACCGCAAAGTTAGCTGTGCCGGTACGCTCCCGGCGCTGGGCGCGTTGCTCGCGCATTTGCTCAAGCGCCCGGACCCGACCTTCATTGCGGGTACGCCGGGCTTTGATGCCCTGTCGAATCCACACTTCTTCCTGAGCGAGCTTTTTATCAAACAAGGCGTTGGCTCGCTCTTCCGCAGCCAGCTCCTGCTCGCGAAATGCGAGGAAGCCTTGATAGTTTCCCTGCCAGACCGATAAGTGACCGCGTTCGAGTTCGGCAATTGCATTGACGACGTTTTGCAGGAAGCGTCGATCGTGGGTGATTAACACCAGCGCGCCCCGATAGTTGGCCAACTGTTCTTCAAGCCACTCAATGGTGGGTATGTCGAGATGGTTGGTCGGCTCATCGAGCAATAAGATATCTGGCTCGGTGACCAGCGCCCGACCCAGGGAAACCCGGCGGCGCCAGCCCCCTGACAGCGATGCCAAACTTGCCTCGGCGGGTAGGTCGAGCTGGGTGATCACAGTCTCGATTCGCTGTTGCAACTGCCAGCCATCTTTGGCTTCGAGTTCTTCCTGAGCGCGGGCGAGGGCATCCATGTCGGCATCCATGCCTTGCTCAAGCAAGTGGTGATACCGAGCGATGACTTCACCGACGTCGGCAAGACCACCGGCAATCACGTCGTAGACCGTGGCATCCTCGGCGCTGGGGAGTTCCTGCTCGAGCCGTGCGAGACGACAATTGGGGGTCATCCATCGCTCACCGTCATCGGGCATGATGTCCCCTGACAGCACTTTGAACAGAGTGGTCTTACCCGCGCCATTGCGCCCCAGAAGCCCAAGCCGGTCGCCTTTGTCGAGATTTAGACTGACCTTGTCGAGAATGACATGGGTGCCGAAATGTAATTCGACCTGATCGAGACGTAGTAAAGGCATGGGTTTCTCCGAGAATGTGCGCAGAGTTTACGGGTTTGATTGTCTTGATGCTCGAATACAGCCGTGTTCATTGTTCAAAATCCGTTAAAATCTTGCGCCTTTTATTCAGTTTGTCTCATCCTATCGGGAGCCGTACCCATGTATGCCCATGTCACAGACCCCAATGATCGCTGGATCGCCCGTTGGCTAACCGTCTGCGCGCTGGTCATTTTCGGCATGATTTTGCTGGGTGGCGTCACGCGGTTGACCGATTCGGGGCTCTCCATGGTCGAGTGGAAGCCAATCATGGGCACCATTCCGCCCTTGAGCGCCACCGATTGGCAGATAGCCTTTGATAAGTACAAGCAGTTTCCCGAGTTTCAAAAGATTAACTACGACATGGATCTTGCCGGTTTCAAGGTGATTTTCATGTACGAGTATCTGCATCGGGTACTGGGACGGCTCATCGGGTTATTGTACTTTTTGCCGCTTATGTATTTCGCCGCTCGAGGCATGATCAAAAAGGGTCTCACCCCCAAGCTGATGCTGCTGCTTATTCTGGGCGGTTGTCAGGGCTTGATGGGCTGGTACATGGTGCAGAGTGGGCTGGTTGATCGCCCCGATGTCTCTCAATATCGATTGACTGCTCACCTGGGGTTGGCGGTATTGGTCTACGCCTACATGCTTTGGCTGATTCTCGGCTTGACGGCTCCGGGGCGTCCGGTGCCGCCAATGACGTCATGGGCTCCACTGGGCTTGGTGGCACTTATTTACCTGATGATTCTGAGCGGGGGATTCGTTGCGGGCACCGACGCGGGCTACTCTTATCCCACGTGGCCGCTGATGGGGGAGACATTCTTCCCGCCTGCCCTGTACGCAGATGGGTGGATCTCGGCTTTTGAGCAGGTGACCACAATCCAGTTTAACCACCGCATGTTCGCGTATTTCCTGGTTCTGGTTGTCGTTACTGTTGCCATCCGCAATCTGTTGGCTACTGAAGATTCGCGGGTGAAGCTGGCAGCGAGTCTGATGATAGCCGCCTTGGCGGTACAGGTGATCCTTGGCATATCAGCCTTGCTGTCACAAATCGCCGTGCCGGTGGCTGCAGCACACCAAAGTGGTGCTGTGATTCTGCTGACCGCGACCTTGTTTTTTGCCCATGCCCGGATCACCGAGCGCTCGCGAATTTGATGCCGCTGACAGGCGCGCTCACGGGTAAACGTTGTTGTTTTAGATGATCGTTCCTCCCGAGCTTGCGTGGCCATATTGGGCAATTAAGCTTCGGGGTGTGCTCACAACTCACTCCTTGCAAGCGCTGAGTTGACGGTTATTTAGCGTCATCAATCCGATTGATTCACGGTTCTGGTCAATAACTGGTCGCCCTGACATACTTGCCGTCTGAGGCGACCAACGAAAAGGTCCGAGGTTGGGGTTGAGGACGGATGCGAAGCTCGGAACAAGACGTGTTGTTGCAGAGCCTACTGCTGGTTGCCCAGCACCATGGCCTTCCCGCGACGGCGGAATCCCTGACCGCCGGTTTGCCACTTACAGAAGGTGGACTGACGCCGGATCTGATCAAGCGCGCGGGCACTCGCGCGGGCCTCAATACCCGCCTCAAAGCGATCGACCTTGACGATGTCCCCGATGCTGTTTGTCCGGCAATCGTATTGTTAGAAGGTGATTCTGCCTGCGTATACCTGGGCAGAACGCCGTCGGGTGACGCTGAGGTCATCTACCCGGAATTCGTCAATTCGCCGGTAACCGAGCCTTTTGAGAAATTGAAAGAGCGTGCCAGTGGCTTTGTGGTGCTGGCGCGACCAAAGTTCCGTTTTGACAGCCGTGTGAGTTCCGGTGACTTCAAGCGGGAAGGGCACTGGTTTTGGTCGGCCATCCGAGCGAACACGCCTATTTATCGCGACGTTTTGTTCGCTGCATTCTTCATCAACGTATTTGCGTTGGCGCTGCCGTTGTTCACCATGAACGTGTACGACCGGGTAGTGCCCAATGCAGCCTTTGACACCTTAGGCGTCTTAGCCCTTGGGGTGTTTCTCATTATGATTGGTGATGTGGCACTTAAAAGCCTTCGCGGTCAGTTTCTCGATCTTGCCAGTCGCCGGGTGGATGTTGATCTTTCGGCGCGAATTATGGAGCAGACTCTTGGCATGCGTCTCGAACACCGGCCGGCCTCGGTGGGTTCGTTTGCAGTCAATCTTCGCTCGTTTGAGACCTTACGTGATTTCATCACGTCAGTCACGATCACTACGGTGATTGATCTGCCCTTCGCGGTGCTGTTTTTTGCGGTTATCGGTTGGATCGCCTGGCCAATCCTCATTCCTGTTTTGATTTTGGTGATTGCGTTAATCAGCTATGCCTTATACATGCGGCCTAAGCTGCAGGCGCTGACTGAGACCACTTATCAAGCCGGCGCACTGCGCAACGCGACGTTAATTGAGTCGCTGACGGGCATGGATACCCTGAAAGCCATGGGTGCCGAGTCGATTATGCAGCGGAAGTGGGAAGAGACCACGCGCTTCCTCGCTGGTGTGGGGGTGCAGTTACGCTTGTCGTCATTATCAGTGACTCACTTCACCCAATGGTGTCAGCAAATGGTGTCGGTGCTGGTGATTGTCACCGGTGTGTTTCTTATCTCCAAGGGTGAGCTGACCATGGGGGGGCTGATTGCTTCTTTGAGTTCCTTTATCAGTGCCGCGCCGTCCTGACCCGGCATGCGCATATCGGTCATTACCAGTGTTATCGATGGATCGTCCGAAATCTTGCTTAAGGCATCACCTGCGCTAAACGCAGACGCGCATGGAAAATCACAGGACTCCAAAAACTCGGTCAGTTCTTCAGCGATCTCAGGCTCATCATCAACCACCAAAATTTTCGTATGAAGCATAAGTTGTCGCCCGAGCTCCTTTCCTAGCGTTACTGATTGGGTGAATCGAGCAGGCTTTCCATTTGAAGAGGTTTCGATATGCTAGCGAATATAAGCCGATTCTCTGAAGTGCTCTATTTATACGAGAAGTCTACACTAAACCAAACAGTTTTCTGCATAGAAAGGTCGACGTTTACCGTGACGCAGATACGACATAACGAGTGGTGTCAGTGAAACTATTCGACGGTGTGCGCAAGCAACACTTGTTGGTGGGTTTGGCCAGTTTGTTTGCTGCAATGATCTTGGCGTTTGTTCCTGCCGTGGAAATCGGTGGCTTTGCAGTTTGGTTCTATCTGGTACCGGGGCTGATAGCTTCCTATTGTGTGCCTGTGTCAGTAATGGCTGTGATGATCATCGGCGCTGCCACCATTGGCTTTTTGGGTTTGCCTGCGGGTCTCACTTTTATTCTCGCTGAAGTCGTCGCGGGGTCGGTTTTGTTACTGGGTTTGGCGCTTTGGCGCAATGTGACGCGGCGGATTGATACGTTATTGATAGCTGCCACATTGCTACTGGTCGTCGGCTTTCCCGTGGTCAGTCTCACCTGTTACTACGTCGGTGGTGTCTCTATTCAGCAGTGTGCGTTGATGGGGGCGCGTTACGCGGTCAGCTCGCTTATCTCTGTGCTCGTTGCTGAAATCATTGTGTTGGCCGTAACACTGTCGAAGGGTGACGGGACGCTGAAGCTTCGGGAACTGATCGGTTTCCGGCCGTCCTTGGTACACGTGGTTGAAATGATCATCGGCAGCGCGGTGACTATCAGCCTACTGGTGACGCTCACGCTTTTTTGGCGCTCTTGGGAAGAGTCTCTTGCCGAAGTGGTGCGTTCTAACGCCGACTTTAGGCTGAACACGCTTTTTCTGAGCGCAGAATCTGCTACCGATGAGCGGTTGGCGCTAGGCGCGCAATTGGCGGCTCATATGCACACCGAAGCATCTACCGATGGGTCGCTTTATGATCAGGCATCTTTGCTCGATGCTGTGTCGGCCTTCTTATCGGATAAAACGCTAAGTGGTAGTGAGAAAAATGAACGGGTCATTGGGATTGCGTTCGGCGACGAGCGCCCTGTCGCGACCGAGCCTTTGACGCCAGACTATGCAGAGCGTGCGTTCGGTCTGGCAAGGGCACAAGTCGCAGAGGGACTGATTAGTCTGGATTTACGACTGCCGGATGGGACGTCGCGGCCGGCCTATGTACGTGTCACTCAGGATGATCAACCCGACATTCTCATGGTGTTTCCTGACATGGCTGACGCACTTGATTTCACCTTTGGAATGCCCGCCGAGTTTTTTAAGTCGGTTTACAACGATCCGCTTCACTACGTCGAATCCGTGCCCACCGCGGACCCAAAGATCAATTACCAGATACCTGAATCGGGACAAGTGCTGAAGTCTAACGAGCTCGGATGGGCTATTTGGAATGGTGCGGTTGACGATTCGGGTCGACTCGGGATGCGTGATTACCTTCGGGCAGTGAATCCCAATACCTACATATCTGTTATGCCCGCCCTAGTTGCCGTGGATCAGTTTGCTGGCTCCTTACATGGTGTTGAGGGTTTTCGCATCACGATGAACTTCTGGCCGTTTTATGAGCGCTATGCGCAGGCGGTATCGATGAGTGCCGGCTTGGGGCTAGTCATTTTCACGGTTTTGCTGTGGTTTTCGCGATTTCTTGTCGGCGGCATGGTCAAGCCGCTGGGCGAGTTAACCACAGTGTTTGAGAGTTGGCGTCAGTTTCGAGGGGGCGAACTGGGTTCGGGCGCAGCTTTGCAGGCAATGGATGCGCGTGGCTTTTCCACCTTGGGAGATATCAATAGTCTTCAGGTCGGCTTCCGCTCTTTGGCGCAGGATGTCATGTATGGCGAGCGACGCCTGTCGACGATTGCGGCTAACTATGATGAGTTGCTTCGCTCTCTGCCGCTTGGAGTACTTGCGGTTGACGGATCGTCCAGAGTGCAGTTTCTCAATGATGCCCTTGGTGAAATCACCGAGCAGCGACAAGACGCTATCTCCCGTTTAAAGGCTCAAGCGGCACAGATGCTACTGACCAACACGACCGTTGATGAGTGGCAGCTTAATCTTGAAGACCGGCCCCCAAAAAGCTTGCTCTTGGTTGTTAACCACCGCCTGGATGATCGCGGTCAGGAATCGGGTCTATGGGTAATTGCAACGGATCTTACTGAGCAGAAGCAAACCAATGCCCAGCTAATACAGGCATCTAAACTGGCTACATTGGGCGAAATGTCCACGGGTATGGCGCACGAACTTAATCAGCCACTGAACGTCATTTCGCTTGCCACCAGTAACCTTAGATTCTCGGTGAAAAAGGGTAAAAACACCGAAGACAATACGATGTCGAAGCTCGATAGAATCGACGGAGCGGTACATCGAGCGGCGAGCATCATTGATCACATGCGCGCCTTTGGCCGGTTGGCAGGCGAAGGGCTTACCGAGATTAATGTCGGCGAGATTGTGCAGGGTTCCTGTAATTTGCTGAGCGAACAGTTGAAGCTTGCAAATATCAGTCTCGTTAACCAGGTGGCTACCGATGGTATTCCGGTAAAAGGCAATGCTATTCAGTTGGAGCAAGTGCTGATTAATCTGATCAATAACGCCAAAGATGCGATCCGAGAGGGAGATGGCCCTGGTGAGGTGGTCGTGGATTCGGAGGTGTCGGCGGGGCGTGTACTGATTCGTGTGACCGATACTGGAGGTGGTATCCCAGAACATGCGTTACCTCACGTATTTGAGCCCTTTTTCACCACTAAACCTGTAGGTAAAGGTACAGGTTTGGGCGGGTCAATTAGTTACGGCATCGTGCGCGAGATGCAGGGCGACATCTGGGCAGAAAACGTGCCCGGTGGTGCCCAAATCACGATAAGCTTGCCACTATTAAGAAAAGCATGAGCTCGGTGTTTGTGGGCCCGTTGCGCGTTGAGGTGATAGAACGATGAAGGCATTGATCGTTGACGATGAACCTGAAATCCGCGAAGAGCTGGGAGAGTTCGTAGAGGAACTTGGCCTTGCTACCGAGACCGCGTCCAACGGTGAGGAAGCGCTTGCCAAGTTCTACGCTGATCCCGAAATCGCGATTGTGCTTAGTGATCTCATGATGCCGGGGCTCAATGGCCTCGACATGTTGGACAACATGAATACCTCGGTAGAAGGACAAAACCGGGTGAAGCAGGTCATTTTCATGACCGGGAATGGCAATACCCAATCGGTCATCCGAGCGATGCACCTTGGGGCAACTGAGTTCCTGCTCAAGCCTGTCGACTTATCGATGCTTGAACAGCACGTTGTCGCTGCCATGAAGTATGTTGCCTCAGAGCGAGCACGACGAGCTCAAGAGACCGCCTTGAAGGAGCAAATCAGCTTCAATGAAGCGGAAATCACCGCCTTAAATCGAGACATCAAGCGCGCTTACGCAGAGGCTCTGGGTTGTCTTGCTGCGGCGTCAGAATACAAGGATCCCGAGACGGGGCAGCATATTGTCAGAATTGGCGAGTACGCCGCTGCTCTCGCCAAAGCGATGGGTTGGGATAAAGACCGTTGCGAAATGATTCGTCTTGCGGCGCCGCTTCACGATATGGGTAAAGTCGGTATGCGTGATTCGGTGTTGCTGAAGGAAGGGCCCCTGGATGCTGAAGAACTCAAGCACATGCGCGAGCATCCCGAGAATGGCTATCGTATTTTATCGACCTCCGATTATCCTGTGATGAAAATGGCGGCACGAATCGCCTACTGCCATCACGAACGATGGGACGGCACAGGCTACCCTCGAGCACTTAAAGGCAGCGAAATTCCAGTTGAGGCATCGATTACCACGTTGGTGGATGTCTACGATGCCCTGCGATCAGAGCGTCCTTACAAGCCGGCATTTAGTCATGAGAAGGTTATGTCGATTATCCGCGATGGCGATGGCCGGACGGAACCTCACCATTTCCGCCCCGATGTATTGCAGGCTTTTTTGGACGCTGAGGAAGATATGGCCAGGATTTTTGACACATTGAAAGATGAACAGGGCGCTGCTGCACCCAAAAATTCGGTTCTGCCACTTGAGTCTGGTCGACAATGAAGACCTTAATCGTCGAGGATAGCGCGACGCTCTGTTCGATCTACGAAGAGGCCATTCAGCGCGGCGCCGACGATTTCCTCGGTAAGCCCTTTGACGCAGCCCGATTGCGAGTCACAATGATCAATGCGGCAAGAAAGTCCGAACTCACTCGACGGATCGAGTCATTTGGAACCAATGATAACGATCGAACATCTGGCGCTGGCGAATCAACGGCGGTGCAAAGCGATGTGCAAGATGACGTCCAAGCGCCTATTAGACCCCTATGGATTGTGGAGCGTGAAGCGATTGAAGCGGCAATTCGTTATTGTGACGGTGACCCAGAGCGGGCCGCTCAAATGCTCGAGATATCGACTTCGGTGATTGAGCGTAGGAAGCAAACCTGGGCTGCTATGGATAAAATAGACTCATAATTAGGGGGTCCCGTGTACGGCATCATCAACAAATCATTGAAAGAAATGATGGTAGAGCAATTCGGCGAAGATCGCTGGCGGCGAGCGTTAGAGAAATCAGGAGTGCCCGCAGACAGTTTTTTGACGATGCGCAGCTACGATGATGCGATCACGTATCAGTTGGCAACATCAGCAGCGGCGGAGCTTGGCATCGATCTTAGCGAGGCGCTAAAAGCGTTCGGCGTGCACTGGATTGAGCATACGCTCAAGAAGCAATACAACACACTCGCGAGCTCTGCAGGCGACGATCTCGTTTCCTTTTTGCAAAATCTTAATGGCTTACACGATCGAATTAGCTCTACATTTCTCGATTATCAACCGCCGGAGTTTTTTATTGAATCCCATGATGATGGCACTTCCACCGTGGTGTACAGCAGTCATCGCGAGGGGCTGACGCCGTTCGTTGAAGGTCTGCTGCACGGGCTCGGAAGCCGATTTGATCAGAAAGTTGAGATCATCAGTATCGAAATCGTACCGACCGAGAGCGGGGAGCACTCTCGCATTCATATCCGAGTAGATTGAGAACATTAATGGACTCAAGGATCCCGGTTTGGAAGGAGCTTACCCGCCTCTTTACCGTTGTTTGCCAGTTTGATGAGTCGGGCAGGATTGTTCAAGCGAGCGATCTTTTCGCCAACCGATGCCAGCTTTCCACCGATAATCTAGGCAATTTTTTCGAACTGTTTCGGTTTAAGCGGCCCAGTGGTTTTACTGGCGACTTTGAATCTGCCTGCGAATATGCGGGCAATCTGATTCTGGCCTATAGCGAAAGCGTGGGTTTTGCAGTACGCGGTCAGTTCCTCGATTATCGCGCGTATGGTCTGGATGGCTTGTATTTTGTGGGGGTGCCATGGCTCTGGTGGATGGAGAGCAATGTTAGCTCTCATGACCTGACCCTGGCTGACTTCCCGATTATTGACGTCCAAATGGATCAGCTCTTCTTTATGACCATCCAGCAACGAATGGTCGATGATTTGCAAGAGGTTAACGATGAGTTAACCCGGGCTAAAGGGCAATTGGAAGAAGCGAACGCGTCCCGTCAGAAGTATTTCAATCACGTTAGTCATGAAATGCGGTCTCCGTTAAGCGGTGTGATCAGCGCCTTAACGCTTTTGTCCGACGAGGACTTACAGGGACGGTCTCGTGACCTGATTGATCTGGCTTCAAAGAGCGCAAGTCGATTGCTCGAAGTGATTAATTTCACATTAGAAAACGCCACGCTCGACTCTGGGGGCAGTGCAGCTGAAGATCAAGTCTTTGACTTAGACGATTTGCTCGATGAGTGCCTCATGCTTGGCCGGGCCAAAGCCATCGAGAAAAATCTCGAGTTGTTAAGAATTGGGCATCAGTCGTTCTCTCATTTGTACCTTGGAAAAGCTAGGCTCATCAAGCAAGTGCTTACCAACTTATTGGGGAATGCGCTGAAGTTCTCGGTCGAAGGATCGATAAGCCTCGAGGTAAATCTGATTTCATCCCGTAATGACAATGTTGATGTCATTGCCTTTGCGGTTCGCGATGAAGGTCCTGGTATTCCCTCTGATGCGCTAGGAATGCTGTTTAAGCCCTTTGCAACGGGACTGTCAGAGGCAACACGCAGTGAACAAGGCACTGGGCTTGGTCTGAGTATCGTGAAGCGATTCGTGGAAATTTTGGGCGGTGAGATTCAGGTCGAGTCTACGATGGGTGAGGGTGCAGCCTTTAGTTTTGAAGTGGCCCTCACTCGGTCATTGGAGCATGATAAAAAGCCTGCCAGGCGCAGTCATGTTGCCGATCACGCGTATCGGATAATCGGGCGGTTGCTGCTGGTCGATGATCTGGAAACCAATTTGCTGCTCAATGCGCGCATTTTTGAGTCCCTCGGTTTGACCGTCGTCACTGCAAACGGCGGTGGCAAGGCGGTTGAGATCGTCCGCAACGACCCTTCCGCTTTCGATGTGGTCATGATGGATTTGGAGATGCCCGACGTCGATGGCTACGAGGCGACACAGTTGATTCGACAGATCCCTGGCACCGAGAATTTACCCATCCTCGCGCTGAGTGCGCACGTTGGAAATTCCGTCAGAAAACGAGCCCTTGCTACGGGGATGAACAGCTTTTTGCCGAAACCTATTGTGCGTTCAGAGCTGATTGGTGAACTTCAGGATTGGCTTAGAATAGAACGACTAGAGACCGAGCCAGAGAACGTGACCGTTAACGCGAAGACTCTTTTGGAGGCCTCCGGGCAAGGCAGTGACGTCCACAATGCAGAGTCTTCGGCGACGTCACATTCGGCCTCGGCATCAGAAGAGAGAGGTGAGGATATGGCCACGACAGAATCGGCGTCGCAGTTTGATGCCGAAAAGATTCATGCGCTGGTGAAAGAAGTGGGTGTCGATGTCACTGAAACCCTAGTGAGAAAATTTTTAGAGGAATCCGCTGGTCGCTGGGAGCAGCTTACGCAAGCGATGACGGCCGATGAGAATCCGGCAGTCATTCGCGAGTCACACACCTTAGGCTCCGCTTGCCTGACCTTTGGCATTGACGCAGCAGGTCAAAAGTTTCGGGAGATCGAGCGTGATGCTCAAGATCAAAAGCCTGTGCCGGTATCACTGTTGCAGCCAATCGGTGGCTTGTTAGGTGATGGTATTCGCCAGCTGGAGACTTATCTCGCCGAGCTTAAAGCCTCTTCCTAATCGTTGAATTTATTAGTCGCCGACTCTATGAGTCGCCGAATCGATCAGCTACGGTCCCAGCGCCTCGAGAATCACTTGCCGTGTATCCGCTGGATCAATCACCGCATCGATCTCGAGGTAACTGGCGGTTTCGGTAGCGCGCCCCTGCTCGTACAGCCCTTGAAGAAGCTGGTTATACAGCGCATCGCGCTCGGGCCCCTCAGGTGCTGCATCTAGCTCCTGTCGATATCCAAGTTTTACGGCACCTTCTAACCCCATGGCGCCAAATTCCCCCTCGGGCCAGCTGGCAGCATAACTGGGCACTTCGAAAGAGCCTCCGGTCATCGCCATAGCGCCCAGGCCGTAACCGCGGCGCAGGAAGATGGCGACGATGGGTGTCTCCAGCGCAGCCCCGGCAACAAACAAGTCCGACAGCACCCGTGGTGCGCCGCGCTCTTCACTTGCGGGGCCCACCATGAAGCCCGGTGTATCGACAAACGACACCACGGGGAGTCCCCAGCGCTGTGCCAGGGTGAACAAGTCGATCGCTTTTTGTGCGGCCTCGATATCTATTGCACCGCCCAAATGGCGACAATCACTGGCCAAGAGTGCAAAAGGCTGCCCACCGACGCGGCCCAGACCTGTCACTAACGCACGTCCGTACTGAGGTCTAAGCTCTAGAAATGATTCTTTATCGAGTACTGCGTCGAGTATTTTGTGGACGTCGTAGGCCATGCGCCGATTATCCGGCAGCAAGTTGCGTAACACCGACTGATCCGCTGCATCCCAGTCGTCAAGGCTGCCCTGACAGAATCCAACAGCTTTGCGCGCGATAGCAGTAGCCTCGGCCTCGTCGTCTACGAGCACATCGACCACGCCGTTGCGCGCGTGGGCCGTGGCGGGACCAATCTCAGTGGGCGCATAAGTACCTAGACCGCCACCCTCAATCATGGCCGGCCCCGCCATGCCGATATAGCTTTTGCGCGTTGCAATCCGTAAGTCAGCGCAGCCGAATAACGCTGCGTTGCCGGCGAAGCAATAGCCATGACTGACTGCAATCCTTGGCACCTTGCCCGCCAGCGCTGCCCAGCGCTGAAATGTTGGAATGTTGAGTCCACCGATTGTGACTTGCACATCGGTATCCCCCGGCCGTCCGCCGCCGCCTTCGGTGTACATAATGACTGGAAGACTGCGCTCACGAACCACTCCAAGCATTCGATCAAGCTTCTTATGATGGAAGTAGCCCTGCGTCCCGGCCAATACGGTGTAGTCGTTGATGATGAGCGCGGTTGTGCTCTTGGCGTCACCCACCAAGTCGGCGTTCACATGACCGATGGCAGTAATAACCCCATCCCCCGAGGTTTCCTCTTGCAGTGCCTTGAGGTCCCGACGGTTGCGTTGCGCGGCGACGGCAAACCGCCCGTACTCCATTAACTGGCTGTTCTCTGTCAGGTCCGCTAGATTTTCGCGGGCAGTCCTCCCGCCGCGGGCATGGCGCTTGGCGACTGACGCTTCCCGCCCGGCATCGTCACTGCGCAGCAGTCGAGACTGATAATCATCGTAGGGAGTATTTTGCTCATCGCTCACAGAAGCGCTCCTAGCAGTGTTGATCGAGGGATTGTTGATTACTCGCCCGGTTGCCATCGGTAGCGTTTGATCGCAACACGCCCGTTGGTGACCTCAATACCTTCGGCGATCAATCGCTCAATAGCAACGGTCTTGGATGGGCAGGTGATTACCCCCTGGGAATTTACAACCCGATGCCAGGGCAACTGTGAGTCGGCTGGCAGTCTGGCAAGTACCTGGCCCACCCAGCGCGAGCGTCGCCCGGTACTGGCGAGGGCGGCGATCTGTCCGTAGGACGCGACACGGCCCTCGGGAATCAGCGCGATCACCGTATGCACCACGCCTGGATCTAGGGGTTGAGAATTCGTCATTACCGAATCTGAACGCCTAGGCTGATTTAGAGGCGCCGCGAAACACGGTTTCGAGTTCCTCCAGCGACCGCCCTTTAGTTTCTGGCAATAGCTTGAGGACGAGTATCAGGCCCAAGAAGGCGAAGCCGCCATAAATGCCGAAGGTCATCGCAGCGCCAAGGGCATCAAGCTCGATCGGGAAGACCAGTTGAACCGAAAAACTCACCATGCTGTTGATCAGCCCCACAAATGACACCGCTACCCCGCGAAGTTGGTTGGGAAAAATTTCCGAGAACAACACCCACATGACCGGACCCAATGAGATGGCAAACGATGCGACAAAGCCCAGAATGCCTACGAGAATCAAAATTGAGTTCATGCTGACACCGCTTTTTAACAGTTCGCTCTGATGATCTCGGGCAGCCTCGTTGCCAATAGCGCCTTTCAATGCATTCTTGAACGCCACATCGCTCTCAAAGACTTGGCCAACCAGGGGCTGTAGCGCACTGACGTCCAGTGACGTGTCTTCGCGGGCTGTGGATTCGCGCAATTCAGCAAGTGTCTGGGGGGTGATTTGATAGCTGGCAGAGGCAAACCCCCAACTGCAGACTGCCATGCTCGTCATGATGCCCAGAAGCCCTAGGACCAGTAACGGTTTTCTTCCCCAGCGATCAATCAGCGCCATCGCCACCACAGTGAATATCACATTCGTTAAACCGACCATGACCGCCTGGGAAAACGCTGCATTGGTGCCGATACCGCTCTGTTCAAAAATTGTCGGCGCGTAAAAGAAGATCGCGTTAATACCGGTGATCTGCTGGGCGACGGCGACCACTAATCCCACTACGAGCGCGAGCCGCATTTTAGGGCCGAAAATATCGCCTATTCGCTGCCACACCGATTCTTCTTCAGACGCAGAGCTGTGTTTCATGACGTCGATTGCTGTGGCCACCTCGTCGTCAGGGAGCAGGCGGGCAACGACTTGTTGCGCTTCGTTTTCGCGTCCTTTTAGCATGAGCCACCGAGGCGTATCAGGAATGGTGAATAGCATCACGAGAAACACCGTGGCGGGTAAAATCTCCAATCCCAGCATCCAGCGCCATACGTGGGTGTCGATGCCGAGCGTGGCGACCCAGTCAGCGCCCGACTCGCTGAGCTGTAACAAAAAGAAGTTTGTGAAATAGGCCGCGGAAAGGCCCACGACAATATTCAACTGATTAATGGAAACACACCGGCCTCGGGCAGCCGGTGGCGCAATCTCGCCGATGTATAGCGGTGCAAGCATCAGTGATGTAAATGCAATGCCGCCTAACGCGCGTGCGCCGACCAGCATTTCATAGGACGTCGCCATGGCCGATGCGATGGCCGACAGCACGTAAATACAGGCGATTACCATCAGTACTTTCCGCCGCCCAAACGCGTCGCTTAAGGGGCCGGCCACCAGCGTTCCGAACAAGCCTGACAGTGTCGGAGCCGCAACGACGAACCCCGACTGAATGGGGGTGAGGTTGAACTCGGTTGCGACAAAGCCGACAACACCCGAAATGACCGAGGCGTCAAAGCCGAATACAAAGCCACCGATGGAAACAACGATGGCACAATAGATCGCGTAACTGGGTTGGTGTTGCACAATAGTTCTGCCTGTTTTGTTTTTTCTTATTGGTTCTGTGGTGCTCGTGTCCGGGTCGATCGGTGCCGGGTCGCGACCTCTGAAGGATAGTAACCCAGGCGTCAGCGGGATACTGCATTTGCCGGCTTAGTTGACTTCATCGCACAGCATGACCATCTGACATTGGCCTTGCAAGCCTTCACAAGATGTTCCAATCTGGCAATGTACTTCTCTGTGTTCTGCGTATGGGTAGGTTTCGTCGTTTACGCATTTGAGCCATCGATGCAAATTGAGAGGGGAGCCGGTCACAATGAATGTGAAATCCGAGGTGCTCGGTCGCTTATGGCGCCGGGTTGCCCTGACTTTTATGAGTGCCCTGCTCGCGCTCGCTGTCGTACTGCCCTAGAGCGGACGATTGGGTGCTAATGAGACCCTTGACTTAGCGGGATGCAAACGCCGCAGCGGCAAAATCGACCCGTTGCTCGGCACTGAGTGATCGGTACTCCCGCAGGGACTCGATGTGCCGAAGTCGGGGAAGAATCCCCTGACCGTTAGCCAGTTGAATTGCAAGCCCGGGGCGCGCGTTGAGTTCCAATAGTTGAGGGCCTTTCTCTGCATCCAGTACCAGGTCAGTACCGATGTAACCGAGGCCGGTCATGTCGTAGCACCGGGAGGCTAAAATCAACAACTCGCGCCAGTTCTCAATCTTGATGTCGTGCAGCGGCTTGCCGGTATCGGGGTGCAGGAAAACCCGGTGTCCGAACTGTACGGCGAACAGGCATCGACCATCATTGATGGCCAGTCCAACCCCAACCGCACCTTGATGCAGATTGGCTTTGCCGTCCGACTCGTGGGTTGCTAGTCGCAGCATTGCCATGACCGGAAAGCCCTTGAAGACGATGACGCGGACATCGGGTACGCCCTCGTGGGAAAAGCCCGCAAAGCAGCTATCAAATTTTATGAGGTCCTCAATGATCGCGACGTCGGGTTTGCCTCCGAGGGAGTAAAGGCCAGCTAAGGTATCTGACAACTGCCGCTGAATACCCTGCAGTGAAATGCGCGCGCCTGAGCTCTTGATGTATTCACCATTTTCTTCCCGCGCAATAACGCAGATGCCTTTGCCCCCCGAACCTTTTGCGGGTTTGATTGCAAAGCCATCGAGTGTCGCCAGCCGCGCTGCAACATCGGTAATCTGATGTTGGCTTCGCACAACAAGTCGCAGTGTTGGCGTGGAGACCTTATACTCCTCGGCGAGCAGTTTGGTTTTCAGCTTGTCATCGACAAGCGGAAACAGTGGGCGAGGGTTGTAGCGGGCAATAAAGTCGACGTTGCGGCAGTTCATGCCCAGCATACCGTGGGCGCGCAACTTCAGTGGCGAGATCCAACTCGTCACCGCCAGTCATCCTCAATTGACCGGAAGCGTCGTAACTCTGACAGCTTGTAGCCTGTGTATTGACCCATGGCGAGGATTCCCGCCAGCAATGTCAGGTTGATTTCGGGAAAGTTAAAGGTTAGATGCTCAACGACAGGCAGGCGCATCAAAAAGAAGGCGAGCACTGCAACAATCATACTGCCCGAGCCCTGAACTAAAACCTCATGAATACCTTCCTCCTCCCACAGCACCGACATCCTCTCGATGGTCCATGCAATGATAATCATGGGGAAGAAGGTGATCACCATGCCGGTGTTGAAGCCGAGCTGGTAGCCAATGATGCTTAACGCGAAAATGATGAAAATCACGAGCACAATGAGCGTCGCAATTCGCGCGACCAGCAACAAATTGAGGCGAGATAGCCAGCCGCGCATCATTAGCCCCAGAATGACAATCGAGATGAAGCTGATTAACCCTGGGACTAGGGAGGTTTGCAGGAACGCAACCGCAATCAAGACAGGCATAAATGTGCCTGATGTCTTGAGTCCTATCAGCACTCGCATGAAGACCACTACCGCAGCACCGAGAGGCAGCAGCATTAACATGCGGAACATACCCTGCTCTTCAATGGGAAGGCTGTGGAGTCCCACTTGATAGAACACGCTGTCTTCGTTGCTGATTCGCGCGAGGGTTTCTGCGGGCACTGATTGCCGGAGCATGGAAAAGCTTACCCGAGAGCGACGACCGCCTTGAAGGTCAAGTAAGGAGCGGCCTTCTCGATGCCATAGCAACAGATTTTCCTTGACGTCGTTAGCGCCGGTCGCGGGGTCAATCAGGATCCATTCGTCGGTTTGCCATACTTCCACCATTGGCGTCAGTGCCTGCCGGTGGCGCGCATCCTCAAGCTCGAGGGCAAGGACGACCCGAGAGGGTATTCCCGCGTCGTTGAGCAGCTTTGCCAGTAACTCAGCGCGAGACTCTTCCATGGCGAGTAACAGGGCAGCGTTCTGATTGACCTCGGTGTTATTAATGATCTTGATGAGTTCTCGGGCTAGGCTGAGTCCGTTACTAGAGGTTTTATTAGCTTGCAGCAAAACGTCCTCTGCGGCCGTTGCTTCCACATTGCCCCAATAAACTGCTTGAGCTTTCGGCGGCGGTTTATCGGGGTCGACGGATCTGGCAAGGGTCTGGGAGTGCGGTGCAAACTGCGCAGAAAAATAGAGAGATTGCGGCCCAACGGCCTCCTCGCGGGTCCACTCTCCGCGGCGTTCTCCCGCAGCACTGATAACCGAAAAACCATAGCCAGGAGAGGCTGCTCGCTCTTGCGTTATCTCAAACTGGCGTGGTTGATCGGGAAGTGAGAGGCTCGCGGTAAACGGACCGCCTAACGCGATGAACTCTACCTGCGCCTCCACCAGCCAGAGGGAGCGTTCCTCGCCCGGCGTAAATGGAATGCCAGTCTCGAGGTTGCGCACTAAGGCGATCAACACCCCCGATAGGGCGAGCGCGAAAACAGCGAGGCTGAAGCGAGTGGGGCGCTTCACTTTGTTTCATCTCCCGTACGACTGTCGTCGGGATCGATGCTTATTTGCACAGGCGCAACATTAAACCGACCCACATCGACGATCATCAAGTCTTGCAATATGTTGCGGCCTACCAATACTTGAAAATCGAGGTGGCTGCGGTCGCTCAATGTGAACTCGGCCTGTTGTCTTATATTGCCGATGACGATGCCGAGTTCGATGACCACTCGACGCTCCGCCTTTTCGGAACTCGACTGAAGAATGCGTGCAGTTCGCGCGATCTCACGCTCGAGGGTGATGTATTCGTCACTGTCGGGTGGCTGGATATCGAAACGCACCCAGGCGTCCCCGTCGCGCTCGAACTCCCGAATATCCCGAGCATCCAGCGACGCAGTTTCGGCGCCGGTATCAATACGCGCAGGAAGAATCAGCTGGAAATCCTCGAGCCAAACCTTTTCATTTCGGCCAACAATTAGCTTGTTTTGAAGTGGTTCCTCTATTTCTGGGCACGCCGGAATTGCGACTACCTCCTGCGTGTTCTGCTGTGCTTGAGCCAACTGCTCGAGTGACGCCTTGACTGCTTGTAATACGTCGGTTTGGTTTGCCAACTGATCAGCGTTTGCGCTATTGGTTTCTTGTAGCGCGTCGAACTTGCTCAGGCATGCGGCGTTCATCGCTTCAAGGCGGGCTACGATCTCGTCAGAGGGGGCCGACGCTGATTCGGGGGATGGCACTGCCGGCGCGAGGCTTTCGCAGCCGGCTAGCAGTACATTGCTCACAATGCACAATGCGAATAGACGTAGTGTTCTAGGCGAAGCGGGCAAAATTTAAATCGCTCGATTAAGGAGGATTCTCTATTATCATACGTCCAACCAGCACTTGTCGCCTTTATCATGCCATAGCGTCATTCCCGTTTAGTCTCTATGAAGAGCCGCGTCGATGCTTATGGTTGTCACGGCGCTGTGATATACCCGTCTACATGAACAACTCGAATGAATCTTATACGGCAACCGGTGGTCCTATAACGGATGCTTTACCCAGCATCAGCTACGTCCAGCCCGGTGATCCTTGGTTGCGTTCCCAGCTTGTGTCTTTGCTGGAAGTCCTGACGGGGCGTCGAAAGATCGAGAGAGTTTATCGACAACTCAAGCGAGAGCCGTTTGCGGTCGAGGAATTTTTTAGCAGAGCCCTCGAACTGGCGGGTATTAGCTATCAGCGGGATGCAGTTGCCGAGGCGCGGATTCCTCGAGAGGGGCCTGTGATCTTTATCGCTAATCATCCGTTCGGCGTCGTTGATGGCGCTATGCTGTGCGACATTGCGGCGCGCACCCGCGGTAATTTCAAGATACTGATTCATGCCTTGTTGTGTCGGGATCCGGATTTGGATCCCTATTTTTTGCCGATCGATTTTTCTGAGTCCCGTGAAGCACAGCGACGCAATATCGAAACCAAGCGGCAGGCTATCGAGGTGTTAAAGTCCGGTGGAACGCTGTTGGTGTTTCCCGGCGCTGGCGTATCGACCACGCGCAGGGGTGGTTTTGGTAAGTTTGATGATCTGCCCTGGACGACCTTTACGGCAAAATTGATCAAGCAGTCATCGGCGACGGTGGTACCCATTTTCTTTCACGGCCGAAACAGCCTGCCGTTTCACCTTGTCAGCAGCATCAGCATGACGCTGCGGGCCGCACTCTTGTTACACGAGGCGAGCAACAAAATGGA
Organism: Luminiphilus sp.; assembly: GCA_965655505.1. Lineage (GTDB taxonomy): Bacteria > Pseudomonadota > Gammaproteobacteria > Pseudomonadales > Halieaceae > Luminiphilus. The sequence continues at coordinate 625 of CBFHHJ010000006.1, read as the reverse complement.
TTCGCATTTTGATGTGAAGATCGGAGCGCCCATTCCCTACGATGAGATCGCACACCTCGAGCGAAAAGCGCTGACTGAACACCTGTACGCCACAACATGGGGTCTCGCCAAACGCGGTTAGAGCGCAGCGGTTTTGTCGCTGAACGAGTTCTACGTGGTTTATCTTAGAAAAGATCGCGCCAGAGAAAACTACGCGCTGAACAATCGCACTGCAGCTGCGAATTCGGATGGCAGCATTACGTTCCATTTTAATGCGCCTGGTAAACCCAATAACATCGACGTAGTAGACGGCTGGACCTTGCTGATACGCCTATACGCACCCATCAGCGAAGAGGCGATCATGGCATATATTCGGGATGTTGAAGCCAGCGTTAACGTCGAAAGACTGCCCTAGTCATCTTCGCACTTCTAGGTCCGGTCTGAGAATAGTGTGGTTCTCGTAGCTCAGGGCCTTGTCGTCCACGCCGCCCACCAAGCCGCTGGTATCCACCCCCGACATCGTCATTTGCACGCCTATCACCGCAATTATCAGCCCCATGAGGCGGGTGATCACAGACAGCCCGCCGGTCCCCAATGCCTTCACCATGCCCTGACCAAAAATAAAGCAAAACAGCGTTATCAGGCA